>JAUVCD010000710.1 GCA_030590865.1 Myxococcales bacterium
GCCGCAGGAGACGCCGTCGCCGCAACCGGTCTCGGTCACGCAAGAGGCCGAGCAGCCGTCGCAGTCGGGGACGTTGCCATCGTCACAGACCTCGTTGCCACAGATGAAGGTGTCGCCGCAGCCGGTCTCCGTGGCTGAGCAGTCCGCCCGGCAGCCGTCGCAGTCCACGATGTTGCCGTCGTCGCAGACCTCGGCGCCACAGACGTAGGTGTCGCCACAGCCCGTCTCCGTGCCGCTGCAGTCAGCCCGGCAGCCGTCGCAATCCACGGTGTTGCCGTCGTCACAGACCTCGGCGCCACACAGGAAGGTGTCACCGCAGCCGCTCTCCACGGCGCTGCAGTCAGCCCGGCAGCCATCACAGTTGGTGGTGTTGCCGTCGTCGCAGACCTCATTGCCGCACAGGATGGTATCGCCACAACCGGTCTCGGCGACCAGGCAGTTGGCACTGCAGCCGTCGCAGCTGGTGGTGTTGCCGTCGTCGCAGGCTTCGTTGCCACAGATGATGGTGTCGCCACAACCGGCCTCGACGACCATGCAGTCCGAGCTGCAGCCGTCGCAGCTCACCGTATTGCCATCGTCACAGGCTTCGTTGCCCTCGACCGTGCTGTTGCCACAGACCTGGGGCATAAAGAGGGCCACGTCGTCGTAGGCGTAACCGTCGGACGTCATGGAGCAATCGTCATCCTGGCCAAAGGACAGCTGGAAGGTGCTGCTGAAGTCCTGTCCAGCATTGATGAGCTCAGCCGAAACGTCGATATTGACCAGATTGAACCCGCTTGCTTGCGTCTCATTCCACACGTCAGCGACCTCGATCCAGTAGTCCGCCGTGGACCCACGAAGCCAAACGCGATCGCCATCATCGTGCTCGTCAGCGAAACGACGAACGTAGAACTCGAGCTCTACCGGGTCGTTGGCTGCCACGTAGTTGCTCATGTCGAGCGTGGCGTTCAGGTAGTTCTGCCGGTCCGTGGAGGTACAGGAGATGGTGTCCATGGTGGCAGAGGCTGTGCCACCATTGGTGTATCCGGAGGCCATTTGAAGGCGACCATCGGCTACGCTGAGAATGTCCCAATCGTAGAACCAGTAGTAGTAGGCGGTGCTGAAGGTGTTGCCCGTAATGGACACGCCACCATTCGTGTAGGGATAGACCCCACCACTAGTGTTCCTCCACAGGTGCGCAGTGCCTCCGACAGCACCAAGACGGTAGCCGGTTCCGGAGTTGATGATCATTCCAACCGGAACCGCCGTCTTCGCATTGGTCGCGGCGACGTTCACTGTCACCGCCTGCAGCGCAGTCATGGATGAATTGTAGAGTGTGACAACGACCGTACCCGCCGTGCTCGGGTACACATACACCGTATCGAGCACGATCTGAGACGTGACGTTGAAGATCAGATACTGGGCAAACGGAGTTTGGGTAGCGCCGGACCCGGTGTCATCGATCTTACCGACACTGTTCTCGATACCGGTGTGGAACGACCAATCCGGCAAGCCCGTGAGCGCGGCCGTTGGGGCGGTATAGGTTTCGGCGTTCGCCGCCTCGAAGTCCTCGATCCAGGGCAGCGTAACCTGTGCCTGCACCACGCTCGAGGCGAACAGGGCGACGGCGAAGGCGCCGGCCGTCAATAAAGTCAGCTCATGTTTTCTTGATTTCATCACCGATCCTCGCTCCAAAAAAAGTCGCGGGCACCAATCGGTGGCCGACCCCAGCCGCGCCGCCTCACCCGCCGAAGCGCGACCTCTATCAGATTCTTCCCTCACTGGCGAGGGCCACGGCAGCGTAGAATCGCCCACTTAGGGGCCGAGCAGGATTCCGACGCGCATCTCCACCGCCGGGTCTAGCTGGTCGTGATAGGTCGACTCGCGCTGGGAGCTGAGGAGCTGGCGATTGAGCTCGGTGGCGCGCTGCAGATCCGCTTTGACCCGCTCGAGCAAACCGAGGGCGTCGAGCCGCTTCTGATCGTGAGCCAGCGCCTCGATGGCAGCGGCGATGAGGGCGTCCTTCCGAGGGGGATCCCGCGCCTCGATCGCCTGCGTCACCGTAGCGCGGTCCCGCCGGGAGAAGTGGATCGCCTTGCAGAGCTCGTCGAGTAGCGCCCGATCCGGTGGGTTCAGCACTCCCTGAGCCTGTAGCGCATGGAGGCCAAAATGTACGTTCACATAGGGCACCGAGGCGCTCTCCAGCGTGGGCTCGAAGAACACCTGTCCCAGGAGATCATCCCGGAACCATGGGTGGGAGACGACCATCTCGTAGATGGCGCCATGACCCGTCATTCCGTAGGGGTGCAGCTCGGCGGCCCGCAAGGCGCCCATGCTCGACGCACCGTAGACTCGTACCCCAGCCCGCAGCGCATCCATGATCTCGGCGGTCGATACGGCCAAGGACTGCTGAAACTTGCCGTCGATGAGGACGATGACCGCGATACCCGCCTCGATGTCGGCCAGCAGATCGTCCCGTTTGACTGGGCCGGCGACCTCACAGTCGGGCAAGACGCTTCGGACGTCCTCCTCAACCAGGCTCAATCCTGAGTAGACCTTGATCGTCATGGCTCACGCTCCACCTTCTGCCGGGTTTTCGGCAAAGCGTAACGATGGGCCATCCGGCGTGAGTAGGTGAGCGGCTCGGTCCATTCCTCCCGCTGCGCCATGGGGCAGGGCAAGGCGGGCACCACGACCTTCACTACCGGGATGTCGATACCGATCCTCGTGAGGTTCGCGACGAAAATGTTCTGATAGCCGAGCTCGTGCACCAGCTCGATCAAGTGGTCGAGCTCGCTCCGCAAATCGGAGAACTCGTGGTCCTCCCACAGGGAACGAGCCTGATCCAGCTCCAGCACCGGCCCGTTCCGTCGCTCCGGGGCGTGACCTGCTGGGCCTCGCTTAGTGTCCAGATCCTCGCGGCTGCCACTGATGTCGACAGCCAGAGCCTGCAAAGCCTCGCTAACGGCCCGATCGCAAGCCTGATCCAGGTTGGCCGAACACCCGTAGCCGGCGTAGGTGCGGCCCCCATGGTGGAGGTGGCCGATGACCATCGGCAGGTTGCGAGCCACATTGTCGAACCGCACCGCTTCGAGCTCGAGCTTGCCCAATGGCTGTCCACCAGTTGACTGGCCGCCACCGAGCAGCGCCTCGTGCTCCAGCAAGCCGGCCGTGGCGAGAGGAATGCGGTCCACGATGGCCTCGCCGGCCTCGGCTAAGGCCAGGTAGCTCCGTTCCAATACTTCGTAGAGCCCATGCACGACCGCTTCGAGCATCGTGGCGCCAGCGGCTAGCCCGTTGGACGAGCAGGGAAAGAAGGACTCGGTGTCGTAGTCCTGCGGACAGAAGGGAAAGAGCACCGTCTCGGCAGGCAAGAGCAGCTCGCAGTCATGCTCGATGCAGTAGCCACGGATCCACATCAGCGGAGTCCGGGTCGTGGCCTTGGCCAGCTGGTAATTGTGGGTCAGCTTGCGGGGATAAGCGGTGACATAGTGCCCGCTCAGAAAGCGATAGTTGGCACGGATGAGCTGGACGTTCTTGGGCTCGCAACAATAGCTCTCCACCTCTTCCATCATGCAGGAGAGCTGAGCCTGCAGCCGGCTGCGCCCCTTGCCCTGAGCGCCGGTGTTCTGGCCGCAGGCCACGTGAGTGTGGATGTTGGGACGGCAGGACTGAAACACTGGGAACGAGCCAGGCGCCAGCTGGGAGATCTCGCTCAGCCGCGTTACCCCGAGCGACGGCATCAACCGCTCGAGCCGCCCGAGCAGCTTGGCGCCGTCGGTAGCCCGGTTGCCGCTCTCGCGATACCTCACCGGCTCCGAGGCCTGCAGACCTTGGCGCAGGGGGTCTACCCTCTGGAGCGCGCCTAGCTCGGACACGAGTCGGAGACCTTTCTGTTGCCCACCATCTGGGCTCCTCCGTAACGGCACCAAGGACGGGTCACAAGCCCATGGTGCAACCGGACCCGGCCTGCATGGGAACCATGCCCAACAGTTGTTGCAGAGCCTTCGGTGTCAGCCGATACTGGTCAGGGGCGTATTTCACGCGGTCAGGTCGACGTGCCTCACTCGTTGGTGACCAGTCTCGAGCCCAGGGTCTAGATGGCAAACGACGACGAAGCGAGCGAGGAGACGCCCGTACCGCTTTGGAAAGAGGGGCAAACCATCGCCGGAAAATTCCGCCTGGACCGGGAGATCGGTCGCGGCGGGATGGGGGCGGTGTGGAAAGCCGAGCACCTCTCGCTCGGTTGCGCGGTGGCCCTCAAGCTGATCGACGAGCGGAAGGCCAAGTCCAGAATGGGGAAGGTCCGTTTCGTCCGCGAGGCGAGGGCTTCGGCCGCTCTGCGCAGCCCCCACGTGGTGCAGATCCTCGATCATGGGGTGGACGACGGCACACCCTATATCGCCATGGAGCTGCTCGAAGGCGATACCTTGGCCGAACGGCTCGCTCAGGAGGGGCGGCTGACCAACGTGCAGACCGTGCGGGTCGTCACCCACGTCGCCCGAGCGCTCTGCAAAGCTCGGGAGCACGACGTCGTTCATCGGGACTTGAAGCCTGAGAACATCTTCATCGTCCAGAACATGGACGAAGAAGTCGTCAAGGTGCTCGACTTTGGCATCGCCAAGCAGAATGTGGCCAGCGACGACACCAACTCGGTAGATACCAAGACCGGATCGGTCATC
>JAUVCD010000849.1 GCA_030590865.1 Myxococcales bacterium
TGTTCGCCGAGGAGTCCGACAGTGAAGAAACTATATTTGACCAAGTACCTGCAGTCCCAATTCGGCAAGCTGCGTGACCAGCCCATCGAGGCGATGATCCAGGCCGCAGGCGCGAACGAGCTCGATGACATCGATCGCACCGCCATCGATCACATCGCCATTGCCGGCCTGCTCGCTCCGCTGCTCAACGACCAATCCCTGGCAGCGGGCTTGGTAGCTATGGACTCGGCCTACACGGGCAAGAGCATCAAGGGCGTGGTCAATGCATGCGACTCCGGTGGGCTGGCCGTGATTGACTGCGCGGCTCAGATCCAGGCTGGCATGGCCCACATCGGCCTCGCCATCGGTTTCGAGAAAATGCACCCCGCCGAGGGCCGGCTGGATTCGGAAAAGGTTGGTGGCGCACTGGGCACCGCAGCCCATCGGGACGATCTGTTCCCGCCCTTCACCTTCCCTCACGCCTTCGCGCTGATCATGGATCAATACATGAAGAAGCACGACTGGACGGAGGCACAATTCGCGGCCATTCCACCGATCTTCTACGATAATGCGTCTCACAATCCATTGGCTCACATGCACAAGACCAAAGCGCCGGTCACGGCCGAGGCAGTGCTCGAGAGCTACCGGTTGTTCTCCGATCCTGAGTTGCCCCTCAAGCTCTTCGAGTGCTCCCAAATCTCCGATGGCTGGGCGCGCATGCTGGTTTGCGACGACGAGGGCTTGAAGACCCTCGGTATCGCCAAGGCCGACTGTACCGAGCTATGCGGCTTTGGACAGGCCACCGACAGCCTGTCCATTCAGTCCCGCGGTGACCGTTTGCTCGAGCCCGTGGGAGCTCAGCGAGCTTTTGACCGCGCCATGGCTATGGCAGGCGCCAAGCCAGCGGATATCGCGGTGCAAGAGGTGCATGACTGCTTCTCCGTGATGGCTGCGCTGTCGATGGAAATCACGAAGATGGCCGAGGTAGGCAAGGGGCTCCAGTTCTTCTTGGACGGCCACGCCAAGGTGGGCGGCCGCTGCCCGGTGAACACGTCCGGTGGGCTGATCGCCAAGGGGCACCCCATCAGCGCTACCGGCATTGCCATGATCGGCTGGATCCACTCCCAGCTGCTTGGCAAAGTGCCCGCCGAGCTCCAGGTGGCTGACGCCAAGCTGGGCACCACGCTGAACATTGGGGGCCCGATTTGCAGCACCGTCGTAACCGTTCAAAAGCCAGCCTAGCGAAGGCCCAGCCACGGCCATCCCGCTGGGTTCGGCCTGACGACAATCCCAGGGTTAGCCGCGGCAGCCGCCGGCTGACCCAGACACTCGCCCAGCTCGGGATTGGCTGGGCGCTGGTCACTGGCTGCAACTCGACGAGCACGCCGACGCCTCCAACGGCGTCGAGCAGCCCGGCCCCCGAGGCGTCGAGCGTGATGGCGTCAGCCTCGACCGGCATGGGCACGCCGACGGCCCAAGCGCCTGCCGGACCACAGAAGTGGCTGGTGGTCACCACGCCGATGTTCGAGCAGAGCATCAAGCCCTTGGCGGAGCGACGGCGCCGGGAAGGCTTAGTGGTGACGATTTCGACCGCCAAGCCCGCCGCGGCGATTGGGGGGGAGACCCAGCCGGCCTATGTGCTGCTGGTCGGCGACACCCAACAGGGGCGAGAGTCCGAGCCCTGGCACGTGGCCACCCGCTGGCGCAAGCTCTACCGTTGGCGATCGGTCCAGCGCCAACAATTCGCGGCTGATGCCTCATGGGGAGATCTCGACAACGACGGCACGATCGACGTGCCGGTCGGACGGATCCCGGTCCGAACCACCAAAGCGCTAGACATCATCGTCAGCAAGATCATCGCCTATGAGGAGGCGGCCCCGAGCCTCGACGACCTGCGGCTCCCCCTCTGGGGCGGAGCCGCCGGCTATACGCCGACCATGGATCGCATGGCCACCTCGGTGCTGCTCAGCACCTTGCGGACCCACATGCCTGGTTGGGCTGAGCCCTGGGTATTGGCCGCCTACCCGAGCAGCCCCTTCTGCGGCTGGCCGCCAACCCATGGCGAGCTGTTTCGCGACGCCATGGGCCGCGGCGGTGCCCTGGCCACCATGGTGGGTCACGCCAACACGACCTTCTTTCACTCCATGCGGTTTCAGGGCAAGCCCATCGAGTTCAGCGTTGCAGACGCCCGCGCCGCTTTCGGGAACGGCAAACCGGCACCTCCCACGGTGGTGCTCAGCTGCGAGTCCGGCCATTTCACGGGCGACGAGGCTTGTCTGGCCGAAACGCTGCTGGCGCTACCGGCCGGCTCGGTCGCGGCCATCGCCGCCACCACCGAGTCCCACCCACTGACCAACTACCACACCAGCATTAGCTTGCTCGCCAGCCTGGACGATGGCCACGAACGGCTGGGCAACCTGTGGCTCGCCGCTCAGCGCCACGGACTCACCAGCCGCAACTTCGTCATGGATCGGGTATTGGATGACGTGGAGGGCAGCCTCGAGAATCCCATCAACACCGACAAGCTGCGCCGCGACCAACCTCTGATGTACGCCTTGCTCGGCGATCCAGCCACCCGCCTGCGGACCCCAGCCAAGCTGAAGGCGACGGTCACCCGCGCGGGCGCCGGCTGGCGGTGGGAGGCCGAGCCACCGGCGGGTGCGACCAAGCTCCTGGTGGGCTTTCGGCTGGCCAACCCGCCGCTGCCGGCAGCCGTCGATCTCGGCAAAGCCGGCGCCAGCGCAGCCCAGGCACAATTCGAGGCAGCCAACGCCACCTTCAAGCTCGAGCCACTCGGCGAGCTGGCCGCCGGCGAGCCTTGGACAGGCACCATCGACAAGCAAGGCGTGGTGCGTCTCGTCGCAATGGGCCCGAAGAGGATCCACGCCGCCGCGCTAACCATCGGGGACTGAAGACCGCCAGGCGGCGGCCCGGTCAATAGGTGCGGATCCTCCTCAATTGGTCCTTCGTGGGCGGCGCGATGGGCGGGGGAGCGACCGAGGACGACTCGATGTAACTGTCCTCGGTGGCGGTCGCCAGAGTCTCGAGGGTGGCCCACATGATCCGTGCAGCCGCCTCGAGGTTCTCGATTTGGATGTTGTCCAGGGTGTCGTCAGGCGTGTGGTAATAGAGGTGATCGCCAGCGGTATCGATCATCACGCCCGGCACCCCGACCGCTTCGAAGGCCGCATGATCCGAGGCTCCCGATGGCGCCCGGGCGGTGATGCTGTAGTCGAGCCCATGGGCCGCCGCCGAGCCGAGCATCGTCGTAGTGAGCCAGCCATAGTCCGAAGGCCCACCACCATAGACGTTGACGCCTGAGCCGCTGCCAGCGCCGACCATATCGACGCTGAAGCTCATCATCGTCTGGCTGATGGGATAGGTGGAATGCTGGACGAAGTAGAACGATCCGAGCAGGCCGGACTCCTCGGCGTTCCAAGAAGCGAA
>JAUVCD010001099.1 GCA_030590865.1 Myxococcales bacterium
CGCATGGGGACTTGCACGCGCTCGCCGATGGAGGAGAGCTTGCCAAATAGGCTCGCGGGTAAGGCGACCAGCGCCAGTACTTCGTCACGAGACAGTACCGTTTGGCCGCCGAAGCCCCGGGCCCGAACGTCACGGATCACCGAGGTGTAGAAGCTGGCGAGGGTTACCCGGCGTTCGACGTCGTGACGAGCCAGCAGCTCGAGCACCGGTCCTACCATCGAGGGCCGCCGCTGCTTGATGTCCACGTTGAGCAGTATCTCCGGTGCCTCCTGGAGCAACTCGGCGAGCTCAGGGATGCGGATCCCAGCACCGGCGAAGGGGCGCTCCCCCTGGGCGTCGAGGAAGGTGCAACCAGCGTCCCAGCCTTGCACCTGCTCGAGGGTGGCGTCGGCAATCCGCTGGGGCACGCCTGCCGCGCGCCTACCGGTGGAATCGTGGGAGATGACGATCTGCCCGTCCCGGGTCATGTGAACGTCTGTCTCAAGAACGTCCACGCCGATCTCCAGCGCCCGACGAAACGACTCCATCGTGTTCTCAGGTCGTTCGACGCAAGCGCCACGATGGCCGATCAGACGAGGTGAGCGTGGTAAGCACATGACGGGCGGCAGGGCACCACAATCAGGACCGCGAAGCCAGCGCCGACGTCCGCCCCCGAGCTGTGCTAACAGCACCTCAGGATGCCGAAGCGCGACCGGACAAAGGCCCAGGACGAGGCGCTGGACGCCGCGGACAGCGAGGACACCGAGGTGCGAGCCGCGGAGGACGAGCTTCGGGACGAGGACGACGGCGACGACGAGGACGACGACGAGAACGAGGACGACGGCGAGGACGAGGACGACGAGGCGGAGACCGTGGGTGATTGGCTGCGGGGCAAGCGCCTCACCAAGTCTGCTCACCTGTTCCTTGGATTGCTCCTGCCCGCCACCATCGGCTGCATCTTCATGTGGCGCCTCAGCGCCCATACGGTGGATGACGCCTACATCTCTTTTCGCTACGCCCGCAACTTCGCCCGCGGTCTGGGCCTCGTCTACAACGCCGGCGAGCGCATCGAGGGCTACACCAACTTCCTTTGGACCGTGATCCTCGGCGGGGGCATCAAGCTGGGGCTCGACCCGAATCTGCTCGCCAAGGTGCTCGGCGCTGGCTTCGCCCTCGGCACCCTCGGGATGGTCTACCTGCTGTCAGCGCGGCTCCGCCCGTTGACCGTCGCGCCCTGCATGGCCACCTGGCTGCTGGCCACCACGGCAGCGTCGATGGGCTACGCGGTATTCGGGCTCGAAACGACGATGTTCACCTTCCTGCTGCTCTACGGCACGTGG
The DNA here is from genome assembly GCA_030590865.1 of Myxococcales bacterium. Taxonomy (GTDB): domain Bacteria; phylum Myxococcota_A; class Polyangia; order Polyangiales; family Polyangiaceae; genus JAPYTK01. The sequence goes on from JAUVCD010001099.1 coordinate 1,320, forward strand.
CTGATGCTGCGTGAAGAACAGCGGGACGGGTCGTTTCCCTGGTCCGGTGTGGTCTACGGCGCCGCGGGCCTCACACGGCCGGAAGCACCCATGTACATCGGCCTGTGCATGCTCTACCTGGGCGGCAAGGGCCTCATCCCGGTGGACAAGCTGGTGGCTCGCTGGCAAGGGGAACGCCAGTCTGAGTCGGAGACCGATCCCGACGCCGAGCGGCCGCTGCTGCTGGCCGGCTCGCTGCTCGGGGCGGCGGCTCTCTATGCAGTGTGGCTGAGCCTCGACCAGCCCACGGCGGTGACCAAAACACTCGGCGCCCTGCTGCTGGTGGCGCTGCTGCTCACGGCTGTTGCACACCTGCCGCGACAGCTGTTTG
>JAUVCD010000025.1 GCA_030590865.1 Myxococcales bacterium
CATCTCCCTCATCGCAGATCCGTCGCCTCGTTGCCTCCCTCTTGGTCGCCGCCGCTGCCTGGGTGGTCCTGCTGTGGCCGCAGCTGGCTGCAGCCCAGAACCCGACTGTCCCGTCGGGCCACCCGCGGGTTTATCTGCGCAGCGCCGATCTGCCGGCCATCCAGGCCAAGCTGCAGGACCCAGCCTTTGCCGAGGCGTGGCAGGACGTGCAGGGGTCTAGCGATCCTGTGGCCCAGGCCTTCGTCTATCTGGTCACCGGCGACACCAATGCGGGGCAGAGTGCGGTGAGCGGCGGTCTAGCCGCCCTGCAAGGCTGTACCGACGCCCGGGTATTCAACCAGCCCATGCACTGGGGCGCCGTGGTCTACGACTGGTGCTTTGACCTGTTGAGCAGCGGGGAGCGACAGGCCTTCATCACCGAGTTCGAGCGCATCGCTGGATTGCACGATCCCGGGTTCCCCGCGGATCCCGAGGCGTCCTCGGTGGTCGGCCATACCACCGAAGGGTGGCTGCTGACCGCTCAGCTTCCGGCGGGCGTGGCCATCTATGACGAGGCGCCGACCATGTACGACGCCGCGGCCACGCTGTTCATGGATCGCTTCGTCGAGGTTCGGGACTACTACTACCCCGCCCACATGCACCATCAGGGCGACTCCTATTTCGCCCGCTTCGCTCACGACCAGGCGGCGAGCTGGCTGTTCCGCCGCATGGGGGCCGGCGACGTGTTGAGCCGCGAGCAGCAGTATGTGCCCTATCAGATCCTCTATTCCTTGCGACCTGACGGTCAGCAGTTGCGCAGCGGGGACACCTACGACGACCGCGGGAAGTCATCGGCCAAGCGCCTCATCGCGATGATGACGGGCAGCTATTATGAGGACCCCTACCTGCTCACGCTTGCTGACTCGGACCTGTTCTGGGGCCCGACGGATTACCATCGGGTACTCGAGCTGCTATTTCGACCGGCAGGCGTCGCCAGCGCGCCTCTCGAGCAGCTGCCTCGCACCAAGCACTTCGCCATGCCGATGGGCGAAATGGTGGCCCGCACCGGTTGGCAGCTCGGCGTGGACAGTCCGGACACGGTCGTCCAAATGCGCATTGGTGGGACCTTCTTCGGTAACCACCAGCGCAAGGACTTCGGATCGTTCCAGATCTATCACCGCGGGCCGCTGGCCATTGCGAGCGGTGTCTACGAAGGCGACAATTGCAACTACGGCTGCGATCACTGGCGCCATTACCACCACCAGACCATCTCTCAGAATGGCCTGCTCATCTTCGACCCTGCCGAGGAGATGATCCACCACGGCTCGGCGACGGCCAATGACGGGGGCCAGCTCTGGCCTAATGGTGGCTCCGATCACCCCCGCAGTCTCGAGATGATTCAGCAAGAGGGCTACGAGCTGGGTCAGGTTACCGCCTGGGCTTTCGGCCCCGATGCCACGACCCCGCGCTACAGCCACATTGCCGGGGACATCACTGCGGCCTATCAGGCCGACAAGGTCAGCCTGGTCACGCGCGCCATGGTCACCTTCACCACCGACAGCGCGAGCACCCCAGCCATTGTGGTCACTTTCGATCGTATCGTGTCCACTGCTGGGGATTTGAAGAAGACCTGGCTGCTCCATTCCATCGAGGAGCCGACCATCGACGGCGCTGTCGCTACCATCCTCCGTGCCGGGTCCACCTGGGACGATGCGGGCAGCTACGCGGGCAAGCTCGTGGTCGAGAGCCTGCTGCCCGACGATGCCGTGCTTACGCCTGTCGGCGGCTCTGGCCACGAGTTCTGGGTCGAGAGCACCCAGACCAACTACTCGGTCACCAAGTCTCCTCCGGCTGAGCCTGGCGCCTGGCGCGTGGAGATCTCACCAGGCAGCAATGCGACCGAGGACCTGTTCCTGAACGTGATGAGCGTCATGTCGAGCAGTGAGCAAGGTCAGCCGGTCGTGGAGAGGCTCAGAGAGAGCGGGATGGTCGGTGCCTCGGCCGACGGATGGACGGCGGTGTTCAGCGAGTCGGGCGAATTGCTCAGCTCGGGTCAGCTCACCCTCCAGGGTCAGAGCAGCTATCACGTGCTCGCCTGCGATCTGGAGCCAGGCTGGTGGAACGTCTCGGTCGAGGGGGCGACGGTGGCCTCCCAGGAGGTCACCACCGAGGGCCGGTCCCTCTACTTCGAAGGTGGCCCGGGCGAGTACCTGCTCGAGCCGGGGCTGCCACCTCAGGGCGGTGCTGGGGGTACTGGGGGCGCTGGCGGTGCCGGGGCTACGGGCGGCGCGGCGGCGGGTGCTGGCGCGACTGATGATGACGGCGGTTGCGGCTGCCGGCTCAACGGTTCTCGGCCGATGCCGCTGCAGGCCGCCCTGTTGCTGTTGATGCTGACCGCGGCGCTCGGGCGCCGATCACACAGGATTTTTCAACGGAAGACTCCTCTGAGGCCACTATAGAAGAGTGACAGGGGAGAAGAGCCCGCCGCCTGCCGCCGTGAAGGCTGACACCGTTCCGCCCAAGAGCGTTCCGCGGCGTCGTCGCAGCGCGGTGCGTCCCATCGCAGCACCCACCGCCGATCCCGTCGCTCTCATCGTCGATGATGATCCCGTCTTCCGAAGGCGTGTAGCGCATGCGCTGGTGCGATTCTGCTGTGTTTTCGCGGCCTGGGACCTCACGCGGGCCGCGCTACTCTGTCAGCGCCATGTGCCCGCCATACTCGTGACGCGCCCCCCTCTGGTGGCCCCGCTCCGCGACATCCTGACAGGGCTGCTGTGTGAGGCCTTGGGCGACCGGCCACCGGCCCTCATTGTCGTCACGGAAGACAGCCCTCAGCGATCCGAGCGCGTCTGGGGGGACCTGGACGTACGCCGGAGCCGCCTCGCCGAGGATCTGCCCGAGACGGTCACGAGGGCCCTCGAGCTTCGGGATCGGGCGCAGCAGAGCCTCCTCGAGCCGGCGATGCTACGCTCCGCCACCAAAGAAGGTGCGGCCAGGGGGGAGGCCATCCGTGAGGGAAGCGACCTCGCGGCGGTGGTGAGGGAGATTGTCGCCGACCGTCTGGATGTCGATGAGGCGCTGGTCGTGCCGCGTGCCAGAATTGTTCGCGATCTCGGCGCAGAGTTGCTCGACGTCGTCGAGCTGATGCTCGCGCTCGAGGAGGCTTTCGACATCGACATCTCGGACGACGATGTCGAGCGCCTCCGGACGGTGGGCGACATCATCGAGTGCCTGGACGATCGCCTCGGCCGGTGAGTTGCGGCGGCAGTGGGCCAGCGGGTGGCAGGGCGGCCGGGGTGAACCCCTTGCTCCGCTGTTCCTCAGCCTGAGCTGACGCCTTAGTTGCCGCAACCCTCGTCGGCGACGCCGTCGCAATCGTTGTCCAAGCCGTCGCAGATCTCGGGCTGCGGCGGCTGGTCGTTTTCGCATGGACCCCAGGCGCAGTAGGCCATGCAGGTCTGAATGCCTGCGTGGCACTCACCGACCCCTAGGGTGGAAGGCGGTCCTGTGTAGCAGGGGGTGGTGGCGCCCTCAGGGCATCCTGTTCCCTCATCCACCTGACCGTCGCAGTTGTTGTCGAGGCCATCACCGTTGCAGCCCTCGTCGGAGGGCTGCTCGACGGCTTCGCAGGACCAGCTTCCGGCCAGGCATTGTTCGATCCCTGCGGCGCAGACGCCTAGCTGGCCAGTGTCGCAGGGCGATCCGGCTGGCAGGTCGTCGTCGATTTCGCCATTGCAGTCATTGTCGAGGCCATCGCATTGCTCGGGCACCGGCACGCAGGCTGGCGCTCCTGCCGAGCCGCCGGCACCGGCGCCACCGGCGCCACCGTCCGAGCCTGATCCACCAGCGGCGCTGTGGTTGCCCTGGCCGCCAGCTCCGGCCCCTAGGGAGCCCCCGCCACCATCCTCGGTGCCAGAATGGACCACGATCTGGTCGGCACAAGCGCTCCACAGCAAGCCGATTATGGGCGCCACGAGCGCGACGAGGCGCCAACCTCTTGCGCCACGCGCCTGGTTGGCCGCTTGCCTAACACCCTGAGGTTCTCGTGACACGCTCCTCTTATCATCGGCGTTACACGCAGCTTTCGGCAAGCATCCTCTCGGCCTGATAAGCTGGTAGAGGTGTCGTTGCATGGCTGGATCTGGAGCGATGGCTGGCACCAAGCCGGCCCAGCCCGTTAGCCTGGTAGGTGGAACCGCCTGTGTTTCGCAGGCGAAAAGAGGTGGTGGCAACATGAGCAGCTGGGCTAGTCAGGTTTCTTGGTGGGTTGGTCCTCTCGCTGGCCTCTTGGCTGCTTATGGCTGTGCTGCTGGAGAAACGACTGACTTTGACGATGACGGGTCTGGGGGGACCAGCTCGGGCTCAGGCGGTTCGAGTGGTGGCGGTGTAGGTGGCAGCGCTGGGGGCAGCGGCGGTACCGGTGGCGTCGCCTCGCCCTGCCAGGTCGACTGCACTCAGATCCAGGCGCCGATGTGTCAGATCGCCCGTTGCAACGAGCAGACCGGTCAATGCGAGGTCGTGGCCGAGACGGATGGCACGGCCTGCGATGATGGCCTGTTCTGCACCGCCGATGATGCCTGTGTGGCGGGAGTCTGTGAGCCCGGTCCTGACAACGATTGTGGGATTACGCCGGTGGCTTGTGAGGTGATCACCTGCGACGAGACGAGCCAGGCCTGCACCGGCGTGGCGTCTCAGAATGGTGACCCTTGCACCGATCCCAACGACCTGTGTCTGGAGAACGCTACCTGCACCAATGGGTTGTGCACCGGCACGCAGAAGGACTGTTTCATGCAGCCAGTGCCCGACGACTGCCACGTGTCGGAGTGCAACCCCCAGAACGGCCAGTGCGAACCGGTGGTGGGCAACGAGGGCGATCCTTGTACCGATGCCAACGACTTGTGCACGGTCAGCAAGACCTGCGCGGCAGGGGTGTGTCAGGGTGGCGTCGCCAAGGATTGCTCGTCGCTGACCCTGGATTGCGTGCTCGGCGTTTGTGACGTCAATACCGGCCAGTGCACGACCCAGGCGCTCAACAACGGCGATCCGTGCGACGATCTCGATCCGTGCACCGCCGGTGAGCTCTGCAACAACGGCAGCTGCAGCGGCGGCTCGGCGGTGACCCAGTGTATCCCTGGCGACAATTGCTGCCCCTCGGGTTGCACGCCGAGCAATGACCAGGATTGCGCCATCGTCGAGCTCGACATCGGGCCCTTTGGCAGCAACTTCACAGGCACCGGGATGACGCGGGGCTATTGGTTCCAGGCACCAGTCGCTTTCACCATCAAGGGGCTGCGGGTGCCCACCGACGTGGGTACCCTAGTGCAGAACATCCAGGTGGTGCGTTTCAATAGCGGGGCACCAACCACCTCGCCGACGACCGATTTTACCACGCTGCACCTTTCCCAGAACGTTCCTGGGACCAACTGGATCGCGGTGACTATCCCGATACAGGCAGGCCAGTGGATTGGGGTTCTAGGCGCTCGTGGCACCACGACCATGAACAACTCTTATGGCACCTCGACCACCTACAACACCTTCATCTTGAGTCACGCGGTAACGATCGGGCGCATGTATTACCAGGGGAACCTCTACTCCACTCCGGCAGGACCCTTGGCGATTGAGAACAGCGGCACTTATTCACGCATCGAGATGCAATACAGTCCCTGAGCGGCGCGACCCAGGTGAGGTGCCAGGACGGGTGTCGTCAGGGCGTGTAGACCTGCAAGAACTCGCCGTCCTCCATCACGATGAGGTTGTCGAGCCCGTCGAAGATCAAGCCGGCTGGCGCCCAACCACCGTTGAGCGCAGCCGAGCCGATTAGCGTGGGGACACCGCCTGGAATGGTGAGCTTGTACAGCGTGTCGCTGCTGCCACAGGCTGCGAAGAGGGTCTGCCCCTCGTCGATGGCGATGCCGTCGACCTGGCAATTGAGCCCGGTGGCAAATTGGGTGAACTGCCCACTCGGCGACAAGGTGAACACGCCGTTGTTGGCATAGTAGGACACGTAGAGCGTGCCCGACTGGTAGTCGAAAACGGTATCGGTAGCTTCACCGCTCTGACTTCCGATCGCGACCGGTGCGCCGCCCGCTGGGTTGACGGCGTAGACCGTGCCGGAGCTGTGGGCCACGATGAGCTGGCCGCCATAGCTGCCCCAGCCGCCTGGCGCGATCGTCATGCCGTTGAAGTGGGTGGCGATGGTGGTGCCTGGCAGCAGGGTCGGGTTTTGGCCGGTGGTGGTGGCCCGGTGGATGCCGCTAGCGGTGGCCACATAGAGCATGTTGTCGTTCGGGTTGAATGCCAAGCCGCGAGCCTGGGTGCCGAAGTCGTGGAGCGTCTGCACTTGGTTGGTGTTGTGCGGGGCCTTGAAGACCTCGCCTCCGTCGGCCGACCAGTACAGGTTGCAGGTCTGGTCGAACGCCATGTCGCCGACCGAGTTGGTCGAGTTCCACGAGACGGGGAACACCGCAGGGTTCCAATCGCAGGACGCACAATCGAGATCGTTGTTCTCGGTGCAGTTGCTGGGGCAACAATAGTCACCGCTCTGGCAGGTGATCACCGCCGAGCCGCCGGTGCAGACCGAGTTGGTGCAGGTCTCGCCGGTGGTGCAGGGGTCCAGGTCATCGCAGGGTTGCCCGTTGCCGACCGCCTGGGTGACGCATTGCCCGGTGTTGGTGTCGCAGACGCCGAGGTTGCAGTCCACGGTGAGGTAGGAGCAATTCTTGGGGTCGCCGCCCTGACATACGCCAGAGGCGCAGGTCTTGTTGACCGTGCACAGGTCGTTCGCGTCGTTGCAGGCTCCGCCCTCGTTGCCGACCACTGGCTCGCATTGGCCGTTCTGGGGGTTGCATTCCGACACGTGGCAATCGTCGGGCACCGGCTGCATGAAGCAGTCCTTTTGCGTGCCGGTGCACAGCCCATTGGTGCAGGTAGCGTTCTCCAGACACAGGTCGTTGGGATCGGTGCAAGGGTCACCGTTTTGTGACGCCACGCCGGTGCAAGCCTGGCTCGTCTCGTTGCAGGTGATCACCTCACAAGCCACTGGCGTAATCCCACAGTCGTTTTCCGGACCGGGCTCGCAGAGTCCCGCCACACAGGCATCATCGACGGTGCAGAACAGGCCATCATCGCAGGCCGTGCCATCTGTCTCGGCGACGACCTCGCAGTGACCGGTCTGCTCGTTGCACTGGGCCAGCTGGCACATCGGTGCCTGGATCTGGCTGCAGTCGACCTCGCATGGCCCGGTCGAGCCGCCGCCGCCACTGGTGGTCCCGCCCTGGCCACCGGTTCCGCCGCCGCTGCTGGTCCCGCCCTGGCCACCGGTCCCGCTCGAGCTAGAGCTGCTGTCCGAGGTGTCGGGCTGACCGGCACAGCCGGAGGCCCAGGCGCCTGCGGCGAGGGTGATGGTCGCGAAAGCCAGCAAGCCAAACCGATGAGGACGCTTCATGAAAAGAAACGTATCTCACGATGGTTGTCGAGTCGAGACGACGGCCTGGGGCAACTCGACCCAGAGCTCGATGAAAACTGACCACGAACCCTCCATTGCCTCACCAGGTCGGGCTGGCATTACTTTGGGACTGGGGTGCTGAGCTGTCGCCGACGTTTCTGTCACGATCTAGACTCGGGCGCCGAACCCGGCCCCAGCACCCAAACCCATCTTGCGACCTATCAGTCAGCTCCCAGAGTCGGGGCGCAATCCCTATGCGCCGCCCACCGAGGACGAACAGCCAGCACCGCTGCTGCCGTCGGAATCAGGCAGAATGGTCCAGCTGGTGTTGCAAGTCGTTTTCCTTGGGGTTCACGGCCTCATCCTGGCGAGCACCGCGTTACAGGTGGGATTGTACGTCGCCGGTGTCGATCTCGGTTCGGTGGAGAGTCACAGCAGTCCTGCTGAAGCGGCGGGCTACCAATTTGGCCGTCTGTTTGCTTTCTTTCTCGGCATCGTTTGGGGCGCTGGTGGCGCTGGCTGGTGCGCCGTCAACGGCTACGGGATCTGGAAACACAAGGGCTGGGTTTACGACTCGCTGCGTGGCTATTGGGCGATGATCATCCTGACGCTCTGCTGTTTTCCGATTGGCATTGCGGCGATCGCCCACCTCACCCGGCCGCGGGTGAAGCTGGCGTTCAACGTCTCAACGCCAAACTCTGAGCTCTAGGCGGCTCATTGAGGGATGTAGGTGCTGGACGGGTCAGTGGCTGTAGGACTGGATGGCGACCGGCCCGTTGCCGCTGACCGCCGTCACCTCTGCCACCGCGGCCACCGGGATGGGCATGGGGTTCTTGAAGCAGTTGTGGCCCGCGCCGACGGCGCTGACCGGCCCCACGGTGTTGTCCTGTGCCAGGACCAGGCTGCTCATGCCAGCGAGCAGCGGTGGGGCCGACGGACCGAGGTCTAGCTTGATGAAGACGTCTACTTCGGTGACTGGCGGGAACGAATTGGCGAGGAAGGAGTAGCAGCGGCCTGGTTGAAGCGTGATGGGGACGGTCACCGTTTCGCCGGTCTGCAATACGGCACAGCCGAAGGCTCCGTCCGGCGTCATCGACGCGGCCAGCTCGCGCTTCTCGCGCGCGTGTATCGCCGCTTGTAATGCCAGGATGATGGCCGCGTCACAGGGCGTGCCCCGCTGTGGGGCAACCGGCCGCGGTGGCGATGGCGGCTTCGGCGCCGGCTCTGGCGTCGATTCTGCCGAGTCGGGTGGATCGACTAAGGGGGGCCCGGGATCGGTTTCCGGTAGCTCTACGACGGGAATGTGAGCGGCCCTAGTGGGTGGCGGCTCGCCACCGCAGGCGATGGCAGCGAAGACGGCACCAGAGACCGCGGCCAGGGTAGCCTTCATGACGTCAGGATAGGGCACCCCCGTCCCAGAGCAATCCCTGAGCTGCGACCCAGGTTGGGTCGTGAAGGTTGTCGCCTCCTTCCGCTTGCGTCACCCTGGCCGACGCTATGGACGAACCGACGAGCATCCAAGTTTGCGGTCTCATTGCAGGCATCCTCTCTTCCGATCAAGACGTGGACATCCACGAGGCCGGTTTCATGCAACGCATTCGCAAGCGCTTCGGGCTGGCGAAGGGCACCGCAGTTCCGTTGATCGGCGATCACGACGAGGCGGTCGCCAAGCTGCGAGGGTTCTCTGACGAGGTCCAGCAGGAGACGCTGGAGCTGCTCATCCAAGCCGCTGCCATTGACGGAAAGATCGCCGACGAAGAGCGCAGCTTCCTCGATGTCGTGGCCCACACGCTCCAGGTCGAGCCAGCGGAGCTCGACGGGCGCCTGAAACGGCAGCTCGCGCTGAGCAAACCGCAGCCCTTCGGGCCGGCTGCGACATCGGACGACGACTGAGCGCAACGCGGAAGGTTGCCCCCTTCTTGCGCTTGGGTCAGTCTGGTCGGCAGTATGGACGAACCTACAAGAATCCAAGTGTGCGGTCTCATTGCTGGCATCATCGCCTCGGATCAAGAAGTGGTCACCGAGGAGGCCGGGTTGCTCTTACGCATTCGCCAGCGTTTCGGGCTGTCGAAGGGCGCGTCAGTTCCGACGATCACCAACCACGATGAGGCCGTTGCCACGCTGCAAGCGTTTCCCGACGACGTACAGAAAGAGACGCTGCGGCTGCTCATCCAAGCCGCCGCCATCGACGGCGAGATCGCACCTGAGGAGCGCAGCTTCCTCGACGTAATCGCCAAGAAACTCAAGGTCGGGTCAGACGAGCTCGACAAGCGGGTGGCACGGGAGCTCGCGTTGCCCAGGGCGAAGCCCATCGGGCCGGACACGTCATCGGACGACGACGACTGAGCGGGCGCGAACCCTTGTCCTGGCTATGAGGTCTGGTGGGCCGCATGACGGGTGGACGCGCAAGGTAGCCAAGACAGCGCTCACAGGGCGCAGCGGACGCCCTTGTTCACTGACCAGCCCTCCACCTCGTAGGCTCTCCGCTTGGTGATCCGTAGGCTGAAGGTGTCGCTGTCGAGCCAGTTGCCCCCCCGTTGCACCCGCCTCGGGTCGTCGCAGCCCGGGTTGGTGTAGAGACAGTAGGGGCTCGCCGTCCACTCGTTGGCGTTGCCCACCATGTCGAGCAGACCGAAGGGCGACAGACCGGCGATGTGGGTCCCCACCGGGCAGGTGCCGGTGCTGCGGTCGACGCAAGCCCGACCCCAGGGCGGGTCCTGCCCCCAAGGGAAGGAGAGGCTGTCGGGGCCCCGCGCGGCGTACTCCCACTCCTCTTCGGTGGGCAGGCGCTTGCCCGCCCAGCTGCAGTAGGCCTCCGCCTGGACGAGCTCGAGCGTGTTCATCGGGTGGTCCTGCCGGTCGTCCTTGAGGTAGTTGATCGACCACTCCCACCAGCCACCGTCCGCCACCGGTGCGATGCAGGCCCCCGCCTGCACGCAGGCGGCGAAGTCGGCGACGGTAGCCTCGGTGCGGTCCATGCAGAACGACTCGACCTGGACCTCGTGCACAGGACGCTCGTTGGCCCAACCGTCCTGCAAGCCCATGAGGAAGGAGCCGGCTGTGACCTGCTCCATGCCTGCCGGGCAAGGGCCACCTTCACACTGGCCGGTGGCGGAACAGGTGCCACCGGTGCAGGCGCCGCAGGGGACGCCACATTCTGGATCGGCCCCGCAGATCCGGTCGGTGCAGTCCGGCTGGCAGCAGGCTCCGTTCGCACAGACCTCGCCGGGGCCACAACAGACGGCGTCGCAGGTGACGAACTTGCAGCGGCAGCTCTCGTCGCAGGTCTGGTTTGCCGGACAGAATCCGGGCACGCAGCCTCCCGGATTGGGATCGACCGGTTCGCCTCCAGCCGTGGCGTCGGCGGCGCAGCGAAATCCGGTCATGGGCGAGTCGTAGTCGAGGGGAATGCTCTTGCGCACGGTGGCATGCAGATCCACCGGATCGCAGTGATCCCAGCCGCCACCTCGCAGGTGCCCGTCGGCGGTCCACTCCTGCACGTTGCCCGCCATGTCCATCATGCCGAAGGGGGACATCCCACGGGGGGTGCTGCCCACATCGACGGTCACCGCGGGATTGAAGAACCACGAGGCTCGATTGTTGGGGCTCTCGTCGTCTCCCCAGGGATAGATCCGACCGTCATCGCCCCGGGCGGCGTATTCCCACTCGGCATCGGTGGGCAGTCGCACCTCCGCCCAGGCGCAGTAGGCCTGGGCGTGCTCGGATGAGACGCAGTTGACCGGATTGTCCTGCCGGCTGCCCTCGGACCAGGGATCCTCCTGTAGCCCATCTCTCACGTAGCCCCACAAGCACTTCCGGTACCACGAGTCGGGATCGAAGGCGGGTAGGGTGTGGGGCTGGGGGCAGGCACCGTCGTGCACGCAGCGGGCGTACATCTGGTGGGTCACTTCGGTGCGGCCGATGCAGAAGGGACCGACGCTCGCCTCCCCCGCTGGCTGCTCGTCCTCCCGGCCGCCGGACAAGCCCGTCTCGAAGCTGGCTTCAGGGACGAAGAGCATGTTCGGCGGGCAGCGTTCGTCGTAGGTGGTGCCGCCCACGCCCAGGGGAGGACCGGGCGTCCAGTCGCCCTCGTCCGTACAGGCTCCAGTGAAGGCCAATGCCAACCCGAGGCAGGCGAGGCCGAGACGGGATGCCGCTTCGGTCGAGCTGTCAGAGGCTCGCACCATTGTACGCTATCACGAGGCTCCGTCGCTCCACCAGCAGGCCCGCGGTCCCTCGCGACCCGACCAAAGCACTCGCCTTGCCTGGGGTGCCGAGTCGCCAACGAGGGGCTGGGAGCAGGATCTACCGGTGATCGTCACCCGGAAGTGAGTCTCGATTGGGCTATGATGGCGCCGTCGTGAGCCGGGCTTCCAACGTCACCATCTGGGCAAGGCTGTTTGGCACAGCGCGTCCCGTCGACTCGTTGACCGACGAAGGGCAGTTTCTGCAGCGGCGGGTCAGGCTCTTCGTCAAGGTGATGTTGAGCTTCTCGGTCGCCTGGACCCTGGGAGCGTTGCTGAAGTGGCTCTGGTTGCAGGCAGGCTGGTCGAGCCTGCCGGTTCAGCCCGGCTGGCTCGAGGGCATGGCCTTGGGGCTGGCGGTCATCACCGCCTGCACCTTGTTCCTGGCCGCTGAGTGGTGGTATCTGCGCCGCCGCGATCGATCGGTCGTGGCCTTGCATCTGGTCGAGTCGTTGGGGACGGTGGTCTATTGCGCCGTGCTGTCGATCCTGCCCCGCGCCTTGCCTGAGGAGGCGCCAGCCAGCGGACCCGTTCTCCTGTTGGTCTTGGTGCTGGTGGTGCGGGCCGGCATCGTCCCCTCACGAGCTCCCGTGACCGTGCTGGTGGGACTGCTCGGCACCATCGCCCTGACCGTTGCGACCTATCTCGACAATCGGGGCGTCGATCCGGCATCCGATCCCTTGGCCGCTTACATGTGGGTCGTCCCTCTGACTTGGGGCGTGGCGTTCACTCTCGTCACGTCCCTCATCTCGCGGGTCATCTACGGCCTGCAGCAAAGCGTCCGGGACGCCCTGCAGCTCGGCAACTACCGGCTCGAGGAGAAGCTCGGCAAGGGCGGCATGGGAGAGGTCTATCTCGCCCACCACGCCTTGCTCAAGCGCCCAACGGCCATCAAGCTCTTGCCACCGGACAAGGTTGGCGAAAAGGCCGTGGCGCGCTTCGAGCGCGAGGTCCGACAGACCGCGCGGCTCAACCACCCCAACGTGGTGGCCATTTACGATTACGGCAGAACGCCGGACAACGTCTTCTACTACGCCATGGAGTATCTCGACGGGCTGACCCTCGAGCGCTTGGTAGAGATGGACGGCCCCCAGTCCTGTGGACGGGTCATCTACATCCTTGCCCAAGTCGCCCACGCTCTGTCCGAGGCTCACGGCCGCGGCCTCATCCATCGTGACATCAAGCCGGCCAACATCGTGCTGTGTGACCGCGGTGGCGTCGCGGATATGGCCAAGGTGGTCGACTTCGGCCTGGTCAAGGACATGCAATCGCCAGGACCGAACCTGAGCCAGACGGACGTGATCACCGGCACGCCCATGTATATGGCACCTGAGACGATCTCCGCGCCCGACGAGGTCGACGCGCGAGTGGATATCTACGCCCTTGGAGCGGTGGGATACTTCTTGCTCACCGGCAAGCCTGTGTTTGAGGGCACCAATACGGTGGAGGTCTGTGGCCACCACTTGCACAGTGTGCCGCCTCCTCCCTCGATGCGGGGCAGCGCCGAGGTCGCCGCTGACGTGGAGTCGGTGATCCTGCGTTGCCTCGAGAAGAAGCCTGCCGCTCGGTACCAAGACGCCACTGCGCTGCGGTTGGCGCTGTTGTCATGCGGAAGCGCCTCCGGTTGGGGCTTGGATCAGGCTTCGGCGTGGTGGAAAGAGCACGGCGCCGCGGTCAACCAACTGCAGAGCGAGAGCCGGCGACCTATCGCTAGCGACTCGAGCGCCAGGCTAGCGGTGACCGTGGCCGTGCCGATCCAGGGGACGGCACGGCGCTGAGTCCGAGAGCACCCATGGCAGGGCGCTGTGGCCTCTCTCAGGATGGCTTGACGGCCACGTAGATGACGTGAGGGGGCCCAGGTCCCCGGGGCCGCGCGCAGGACGTGAGAAAGCCGGCGCGCTGAAGGCTCTCGTCGAATTCAGGCTCCTGCTCCTCTCCCCACACCGCGTAGACGCCGCCTTCGGTGAGCGCGCTCTTCACCGCCAGCAGCGCGTCAGATCCATAGAGGGCATCTTGGTGACCCTCTGGATCGCGACCGGGGCCGACGTAGAGGTCGACGACGATGGCATCGAAGGCCGCCCGGATACCTCGGCTCACGTCCCGCACACAGTCCATCACGTCACCCACCACGAGCTCGACCCGCTCGTCCGCCAGTGCATCGTCGCTCAACATGGCGGCCGGTCCGCGGCACCACTTCACCACCACGGGATTGATCTCGGCCACCACCACCTGAGCATCAGAGGGCAGGATGTCGAGGGCCGCACGGAGGGTGAAACCCAGCCCGAGCCCGGCGGTCAAGACTCGCGGGGACGGCCGGTTGCAGACCGGCCCGCAGCCCCAGGTCGACAGGGCCATCTCCGACTTGTGGAAGGCACTGCTCATCAGGACACTGCCGTCGAGGGTGATCAGGAAGTCCTGGTCACCCCGATAGAGGAGCTCGAGCTGCCCATCGTCAGTATCTTCGACGTCGATGGTTTTCCAGGGTTTCACTCGCTGGCCTCTCGTCTACGCGCCTGAGCGCGATGGCCGGTCAGCACGCAACAGATCTCGCCAGTGGCCGCGGCGATCCCGAAGCTCTGAATCGCTCGGTTGACCGACATGGTGAGCGCCGAATAACCGAGCATGGTGGTGAGCGAGTCGTCGCGAAAAGCCATGGCTCGAGATGATAGCCCAGCGACGGTGCTCGTCAGGACACGCCGTTCCAGCACACGCCCCAAGCTTGGGTGCCGACGAAGACCGGCTGCCCCAGCTGAGTGCAGTGGTCGTACCAGTTAGGACAGTCCAAGTCGGTCACGCACCACTGCAGGCACCACTTGTAGTTGCCCGTCAGGAGACACTCGTGGATCGGGTCGCACTGGGCGCTTTCTGTACAATAGTCGTATTGGATGCCCGATCCGGCAGGGGCGACGCAGATCGGGTTACCGTCGGGCCGAGGCCAGCAATGGCTGGCCGGCCCGCACACCGGCTCGGGGGCCAGGGGGGAGCAAGCGCCGGTGCTGCTGCCGCCGCCGCCGCCAGCGCCACCACCGCCACCGCCACCCGTGCCCCCCTGCTCGTCGGCGCACAAGCCGCCGATACAATCATCTCCGGAGGCGCAGGCATTGAAGCAGTCGCCGCAGTTGGTCGAGTCAGTCATCAGGTCCTTGCAGAGGCCGCCACAGATCTTCTCGCTGTCCGCACAAGTGACGCTGCCACCACTGCCGGAGGTCGAGGAGCTGCCGCCACCGCTCGAGGTGGCGCCCGCCTCTCCACCCGCTCCGCCCTGCTCACCGCCAGCTCCGCTCTCAGCGTCCAAGCCGCCCGCCTGGGCGCAGCCAGTCCCAACCACCACCAACAGCATGCACCAGCGAGCAATCGACAACAGGGTCCTCCTCAAGCAAGGCCGTAGGCTACGGCTCACTTTTCAATTGCAGGCTTCGTGCCACCAGCGAGGCCACCTGTTTGCAGATAGTTGGGCGCCGAACGCCCCGCTTGTGGGCGTCCGAGGCCCCACGGGTGGATGCCCAGTGCCCCAGCTGAGCGGCCTGTCAGGGCACCGGATCCGTCGGGTGCGATGCTATCGCTCACCCCGAGCTCGAGGCCTCCCTGTTAGCACCCAGACAAGCATTTTCCACTGGGAAAGGACTGTCACGGGGCGACCACAATGACCCAGCTGGTTGGCGTGGTCCCCCGCCCGTTACAGGTCAGCGGTGATGGTCCAGGACACCTCGACCGCATCCCATGAGTAGTTGTCGTCCCGCGACACGCCGAAGCAGATGCGCTCGCCAGCGCTCAAGCTGCCCAATGGGTAGGACTGAGCCGCAACCACCCAGGCACGGTCGTTGGCGGCCTGGAGCGACACCAGCCCCGGCGCATTGCACGGCGAGTGCAGCACGAGCGAGGCGTATTCGCCCTGGTCGTGCACCCGACGCACGGCGAGATCGGTGGCCGTGTAGCTGGCGGCAACCGGTGCCACGAAAGCCACCACCACGAGCTGGTCGGTGTTAGGCGGGTGTAGCTGCAGGTCGCGCACGCCTAGCGGCATGGGCATGGCTGTCTCACCCGTATCGTTGCCTCTGTCGACGGTGCTCTTGCCGCCGTAGGGATAGGCAGTGGCGCTGACGGCGAGGGCCCAGTAGCTCTCCACCTGGTTGAAGCCTTCGGGGTGGGGACCGACATAGAACTGGTCGAATGTCGCTTCGACACTCAGATCGGTGAGTGACACCGATCGGTAGAGCTCGATGGTCGCTGTGGTGTTGCCGGCAGTGACTCGAGCGCCCCCAGCGTCGCTCACCACATCCCACGAGCTCCACACAATCGGGGCGGATCCGCCAGCGCCACCCGCCCCTCCGGCGCCTGCCTCGCCGCCCTGGCCGCCGCTCGTGCTGCCCCCCTGTCCCGCGCTGCCCGTGCTGCTAGCACCGCCGGCGCCACCGGTCCCAGAGCTCGCCGCGGTACCGCCCGTCCCCGACGTGCCCACGTCGTAGTAGTCGCCGTCGGCGCCGATGATGTTGGCGCAGCTGGCGCCGGCCATCGCTGCCGCCAGGCCGACGGCGCCGACGAGCACGAGGCACCGCGCTGCTCGATGGTTTCTGGGTCTCACCATGTCCCCCTCACGCCGATCATGGACTGGCTCACCAGTGGCTCGATCTGCAACCGGCCGGTCGCCGCGGCGCCGTCCTGTGACGGCGAGAGCAGCCACAGGGCCGTGCCCGCGGCGAGCCCGGCGAGGCCCACGGGAAAGCCAATGGTGCTCACCAAGGCCAAAGCTTGCGTCTCGTCGGCGGCCTCCTTTCCCTCGTGGTTGCAGGCCTCGCCGTTGCAGTTGTCGTCCATGGTGGACTTCCCGCCGATAGCCAAGCCGCCGGTGATGCTGCCTACGATGATGCCCGCCGCGCCAATGCCACCCGCCACATAGGCCCAGGTGCGCAACGGAATGGCACGGTCATCATCTGACGCTGGTTCTGATGGTTGATCCGATTCTCCCTCCGGTGGCTGTTGCTGCTCCGAGCCCGGCGCGGACAGGGTCCCGCTCGATCGCGCCACGTCGATCACCCGAGAGTCTCCCTCTCCGAGCACGGCGTCGAAGCGCCGCATGGCACCGTTGGGCATCTCGATTTCGACGCGGTGTCGGCCCGGATTGATGGGTTGTGCCAACTTCAGCGCACCGCCTGACAGATCCTCACCGTCGATCTTCACCACATAATCGGACGGATCCCCGGGAAGCTTGATGGTCAGCAGCGGTACGCGGACGCCTAGCGATGCCAGCCTCGTCTTGGCGGCGCTGATCTGCGTCTGCTGCCTCGCTTGCGCGGCGCCATCGAGACGCTTCACTTTCTTGAGGTAGGCGTTGTAATGGTCCATCGCGGTCTTGAGCTCGCCGGCCTTCTCGTGGCATTCGGCCAGCTCGAACAAGGCGCGCGGTTTGGAGCCATGCTCGTAGGCCTTCGCGGCCGCGTCGCAGCTTTCGGCCCCCCCTGCGCCGAGCGCGACCGTCGAGCTGCTCGCAACGACGATGAAGACCGTGGCCGCCCCCGCCGCCAGATGTAACCAGCCCATACCCCATCGAGCATACCAGTGGCTCAGGGTCCCATCGAGCTAGTCGTGCGGCTCGACGGCGCGGATGGCGAAGCCGGCGAGCTGAGCTGCCGTCGGGGACTCGAGGACGAGGACGACCTCGGCGGTGCCAAGCTCACAGTCGAGGCGCACCACCCCGGTCTTGGCATCCGACTGCTGCAGTGGCGTGTGGCCCGTGCAGGCCCCAAGGGCGTCGGCTGATTGGGTCAGCAGCTTGGTGATTCGCTTGGTCGGGAACTGCTTCAGAAACGCTTCGTTGAACAGTTGCTCGATGGCGTCGGTCTCCGGTGCGGCGAGGAGCGCTCTCACCTTCGTCGCGGCGGCCGCGAGTGCCGGGCTGAGCGTGAGCTCCGGCACCGGCACCTGCTTCAGCATCAGGTCGAGCATCCGTCCGCCGACACCGGACAGTCGTTCGGCGACCTCGCCCGTCTCGCCGCCGCCGTTGGCCAACAGGACCAGGCCGAGGCCGCGTTCGGGCAGGAGCCAGACCGTGGCGCCGTATTGCAGGGTGCCCCCCGCGTGGGTGGCGGCGAAGCCGAGCTTGGGGTGGGAGATGGAGCCCCAGTTGATCCCGAACGAGCGTGCTCCCGAGGGCCCCGGCCCGGCCAGCAAGTGGGACTCCCGTATGGAGCTGCGTCGCACCGGACCGCTCGGCGGATCGCTTCGCGCCGGCCAAGCATCGAGCTGGCTGCCGACGAACCGCGCCATGTCGGCGGCCGACGAATACATGCCGCCGCAGGCCTCGGAGGCGCCCATGCGCCAGTGGTGCCCGGCACGGTAGGTGTCATTCTCACTGCGGTAGCCGGAGGCGAGCCGGTCGGGTGGCACGGCCTCCTGGTCCCACACCGAGGCGCCCATGCCCAGCGGTTCGAGCAGCTGCTCGGTGACGTAGTCCCGATAGGGCTGCCGGCTCACGCGAGATACGACCAGGCCCGCAAGGCTCATCCCCAGGTTGGAGTAAGCCTCCGCTTCGCCGGGCGGGGCCTCCAGGGACAGGTCCTTCAGACCCGCGAGCAGCTCGGGTTCGGTCACGGCCTCCTTGCGCGAGAAGTAATCGAGCTTGCCGAGCCGCGGCAGCCCCGAGGTGTGGGTCACCAGATGGCGGATGGTGATCCTGGGGCTGTCGGTGGTGGGGTACCGAACCTGCTCGATCTCAGGCAGGTGCCTGGCCACCGGATCATCCAGGCCGAGCTTGCCCGCGTCGCGCAGCTTCAGGAGGGCCAGGCCAGTGAACAGCTTGGTGAGCGAACCGATGCGGAAGACCGTGTCGACGTCGATGGGCTCGCCCCCGTCGCGGTCACGGGTGCCGTAGCTGCCCGCCCAGATTCGTTCCCGGCCCAGGACCACGGCGGCGGAGAGGCCGACCACGCCGAGCTTGCCGGCCGCCTGCTTCAACAGGCTATCGAGGTCCGGCGCAGCGGCCAGGACCTGCTCCTTGGTGGGTCGGACCACGGTCGACGGTATGGCCTCGGGTGGAGCGGTGGCGAACCGTTGCGGCGGCAGATCGCCGGTAGGCATGGGGGCGATTTTCGGAGGAGGTTCGGGCACGGCGGGCGTCATCGGTGGCGACGCCGAGCACGCCGCCACCGCCAAGCTCGCGGCGGCGATCCCTAGGCCAAGCCGTTCGATCATGTCGCGGCTCCTTTCGTTGAGGTGGGGCAGAGCTTAACGCTCGGTGGCTAGGCGGGCTACGCTGAAGCCATGCTCCACCAACGGGAAGGGATGCTCGCGAGAATTGAAGCCACGCTGATAGCCGCCGCGCTCGGGGGCAGCTCACTGCTCACGACCGGGTGTGATAGCGAACCCGAACCCTGGCAGTCTACTCCCACGCCTTGCACCGCTGGCGGCCCGGGTACGGTTGATCCGGAACCGTGCGATCCCGATCCGCTGCGTACGAATCTCCCACCTTTGTGGAATGGCCTGTCCGTCGATATCGACGACTGCCCCATCCTCGAGTTCACGGTCACGTATAATGAGCCGGACGCCATGATCTTCAAGGCGATGATCAAGGTCGAGTCGAACTTCACCTACGATGCGATCGGTTGCACCGACAACGGCCCGTGTTGCCCGGAGGTCGGTTGGCAAGCCCACGAGTGTGCCTGTCTCGGCGTAATGCAGAACGGGCCGGCCTGCGGTGAGACCGAAGGGCTCGGCTTGAAAGACAATGGGCACCCGAATATGGAGCGGGATCCCAACTGTGCCGAGTTCAACAACTCGGTCTTCAACCCGGTCGTGAACATCGAGATTGGCATCTCCAGGGTTGCGCGCAATCGCGAACGGATGATGGAGAACTTCCCGGGCTGCACCGAGGACCAGTACACGATGATGGCGGTCGGCGAGTACCACAGCTACCAGAGCGCCCAGAGCTGCACGGTCTTCAACTTCGACTATGACCGCGCGGTGGTGGAAACCTACAATGAGTACGCTGCTGCCGCCGGTTGGCCAGCCCACCCCTATGTCGTGCCGTAGGCGCTGCCACGCCGCAACGGCCTTGGGGAAGGCAAGGGACGGGACGGTGGTCGCGGAGTGAACACGCCGGTGCCGTCACCGCCCGCGGGCCTCCGCCGCCAGCTTCAACAGCCGGTTGCTGTCTGGCCGGTCAGCCATGCTCTCGCCGATGAAGCTGAAGGTGATGGCCCCCTGAGGATCGATGACGAAGGATGCGGGTACCGCGATGTCATTGCCGTCCATCGCCACACCGTAGGCGGTGATGACCTTCAGCTGAGGATCGGACAAGAGGGGGACGGTGATGCCACTGTCCTGGATGAATTCGGTCGACTCGTCTCGCGAATCGGCGCTGATCGCCACCAGGCCGACCTGCTGCTGGTCGAACTGGGCCATCATCTCGGTCAGCTCACCGAGCTGACTGCGGCAATAGGGTCACCAGTGGCCGCGGTAGAAGATCACGACCACCGGCCCTTTGGCCAGCAGTGACCGAAGCGTCACCTCGGTTCCTCGGTGATCAGGGAGGGCGAAGTCTGGTGCCTGGCGCGCGACTTGGATAGGGGTGCCCCGGGGCTCGAGGGTCCACCAGCTCCAGGCGCCGTAGCCGACCAGCGCCAGTAGCCCAACCAACCCAAGGGCAAGGGCACGCATCGGCCAGGCGGTCGCGGCTCGCTTCACAAGGCATGGGTAACCATGGATGGCGGCTCGCACCACCACAGGGCCATCATGAAAAGCCACGATGCAGACCATCAGCGGGACGAGAGATGCGCCCAGCCTCGGTACCATGAGCGGACCATACTAGGGATCGCCCCACCGAGCGCTCCAGCTGCGCGGCAGCGACCCTCAGACGGCTGTGACCTCGCCCCGATGACCGCGCCGTCTAGGGCTCGCAGCAGACGGTGATCGCCCCTTGTTGATAGGACAGGCTGCCGATGGGTGGCGCCGTCCCGGTGCAGCTGCCCGTATTGGTGAGCTGGACCTGAATCAGCCGAAGCCCGATCAGCGGAAGGGGAGCACCCGTCCCGCCGACACAGGCGCCGGAGGCGGGGGCGAGAGCCATGAAGCCCCCAACACAATCCGGGGTTGAGTGGATGCTGACCCCACAGCTCGAGCTGATACAGGTACAGCTCCCGCCGGATGGCGGCCCGCAGGTGCAACCGCCGCAGTCGCGCGTGTCGCTGTAGCTCCCATCGTAATGGGTCATCTTCACCGAATAGGTGGGCGGGCAATTGTGCTGGCCCGAGCGGACGATACACGGCCCCGTCCCATTGGCTGGCTGCCGCGGTAGGCACACCGCGGCACCATCACAAACGCCGCCTTGGTCGCGCATGCAGGCGCTCTTCGAGCTCGGCCAGGTCACCGGCGGAATGTTGGCGCTCAGACCACTCGGACTGCACGCCCCGCCATCGGTGAAGGGGGCAGATGCGGTGAAGCCATAGTTGGTAGAGCCAAACGGGTGCATGTCACAGATGATGCCCACGTCGATGGTGACCAAAGGGGGCGAAGTGCATTGTTGGTTGTCGAACGAGCTCAGCGAGGTCTTGCACTGCACGCCGCTCGGGCTGCTGCAGCTGCACTCGCAGGTCGCCGGTGGAGCGTTCAGATCGGCGGGGTCGTAGAGCTCGTAGCTCATGGGCATCTCGGCCGGACATTGGTCCGGAGACTGTGAGGTCAGCCAGCCAATTCCTTCCCAGCCCAGGGGTGGAATCGACACACATTCGTAGTCGATCTGGCAACCCACATCCTGGCAGTCGATCAGCCCGTTGCCGTTGTCATCGACACCGTTGAGACAGTCTTCGGGACCGCCGCCCCCGGTGCCACTGGTGCTGGTCGACGAGCCGCCGGCGCCGGCTGTGCCGCTACCGCCGTCCCCACCCACACCGCTCGATGCGGTCGTACCGAAGAGGGCGGTGCCCTTGCTGTCGCAACCCGCGGCGATCAGCATCGCCACACTCAACAACCACAAGCTACGCATGCTAACCCTCCATCACCTGTGGCGCTTCAGCCGAGCGATCCTCCGCCCACCCGCCGCGTCGTCACCCGTTCCCTCGGTACCTCAACGTACCACGTCGGCCTCCCAGCGCCCGGCTCGGCGTAACCCGGTCGAGCGCCCCAGCTCAGCTGTTGCCGAGCTCGCGGCCCCGTAGGGTAGGGAAAGCGAAGCGGTTGAGCGTAGATGGTAGGGACAGGTGGGGCTGGTTTCGGCAGCCGGGCCCCACCATGGGTCGTGGGCTGGTGTTGACATCCTGTGCGGCTCGGCGCATCTGCGCCCCATGCAGCAACCAGATCCTGTCAAAGAGAAGGCGTGGGTCCTGGCCGTCTCGTCCGGGTCGGACGGTCTTGGCATCACCGGATTGGACGAGCTCAACGAAAGCCTCGAGTGCGGCTATCGGGTGGTGCGCTTCGAGCGGTTGAGCGAAGGCGGCAACGGCCAGCCGGCGCTGGCGTTCATCGTTGCTGCCAAGCGTTTGCGCCGCAAAGGCAAGTGAACGAGAGCCACCTGACCGGCGATGTCACTTGGCCAGCGTCTTGGGTTTTTCCTGCTCGAGACACTTGCGGATGGAGTGCCACTCGCAGCCTTCGGTGACCTGACATAGGCCTTGCTCGAGCTCAGCGCAGATCGGCTCTGGCGGCGGCGTCGGTCTCGGTGGGGCCGGCTCGGGGGTCTCGACGGGTGGCGGCTCGGTTGGCGGCTCTGGTGGCGGCGGTGGCGGAGGCTCGACCGCGGTGGGCGCTGGCGGCTCGAGCGGTCCGGGCGCCTGCTCAACCGGGCTGGGCGGTGGCTCGGACGCTGGGGCAGGGGCTTGGCCACCGCAACTGAAGGTGAACACGACCGCGATTACCATGCATCGAGACCCCATGGTGTGAGAGCTTACGAAGCTCGCTGGGGGACAACAAGAGCCCACCCCGCCGAGGCGGCGGGCGACCCACCCATCGAGCACCCCGAGTCAGCCTGGCATTACGTTGGGACGGGGCGCAGGATCACCAGCCGTTGACGAGCTTGGTGATCGCTTGGCGGACGGTGGGATCGACGCTGATGTTCTTTAGCGCCTTATCGCCCACCTGTTTGAGGGTCGGGTCGGCGAGAATGTCGTCGATGAGCTTGACGAGAGCCTTCTTCATCAGCGGATGAGTGGTCAGCTTGCCCACTGCGGCGGCGACCTCGGCCTCGGTGAGGGTCTCGCTCATCAAGAGCATCAACCCAGCCAGCGCGTCCTTCTGGAACGACGGGTCGGCGAAGAGGGTCTCGACCGCCGTGATGATGTGGGCCTTGAAGCTCGGTGACCGCAACAGCTCGGCCGCCGCCTGTTGAACGTGTTTGCGGGCGGCGGGGAGGCCGAACAGCTCGACATAGAACGCCTCCAGGCGCTTCTCGGTGAACACGTGCTGGACGACTAGATCGGTGGTCTGCTGCTTATTGGGCAGCTTTCCCCCATTGAGCTTCGTCAATCTACGAGCCCAGTCGCGATCGGTCATGTTCTGTTGGACGACGCTGTCGATGGCCTTTTCGAGGTGCGAGCTCTCGGCCACCTGAGTGCCGAACTTCTCGAACACCCGGTCGACGTCCGGCTGGTTCAAGAGCTTGTCGAACTCGGTATCGAAACCGCTGTTGAACGCGGCGCCGTCGGTGTTCGTCTCCACCCTCTTGACGAAGACCGCGACCAGCTCGTCCTCGCTCATGGCCGGATTCTCACCCTTCAGTTTCTTCAGCGAGGCCTGCACCTTTGGCGATGCGCCGATGTCGTTGACCATTTTCGAGAAGTGGGGCTCGAGCGTCGGTGCTGCGCCGATCGCCTCGAGCAGCGCATCCCCTGCCGAGGCCACCTCGGGCGCCTCGCCCAGGGTGGTGAACAGGCTGTCGAGCTGATCGTCAACCGCCTTGCTCTCCACCGCCTTTTCGGCGAGCCGGCTGATTTCGCGCTCCAGCCGCGCTTCGTCGAAGCGCAACGTGATGTCTTCGCCCCCGAGCCATGTCGAGTCGCTTGAGTCTTGCTTGCAGCCCCAAGGCATCGCGACCGCGAGCACCGCAGTCAGACTCACGACCGCCCAGACTGATTTCGACAGTTTCATGGGGGCCACTTTAGCTTCATGGCGGCCATCAGGGTTGATCGCGTTGCCGGAATGTAAGGAAGACGGAGCGTCGGCTCCCTGGGATGCGGCGCTGCTTGGTCCATTCCGCCCATTCACCAGGACTGACCGTCACCCCCCCCGTGCTGCCAGCCGCCACGTCACTTGGCCAGGATGGCTAGGTATCGTTTCAGCAGGTCGCCCGCCGGCCAGCGACGCTGGGCGAGGTTGGCATGGTCGGCAGCCCAGCGAAGGGCGAGCGGTAGGGGCACCATGCAGGGGTCCAGCTGCAGCAAGTCGGCGGTGAGCCAGGCGAGCTTGGGCGCCAGCGCTCCGGCGACGCGGATCTTCCGAACGTCTGGCTTGCCCGGCTCGTCGCATAAGCTCGGCGGGGAGGTCACGCCATGGGTGCGGCAGGCCAGGGGTCGCGCTGGATAGATGGAACACTCTTCGTCGTGCAGACACGGACAGGCGAAGCGGGCGCGCACGTAGTCTGCGGCGATGGGCACGTGCGGGGGCGTTTCACTGTAGGTCGGGTCGAGCAGCTCGGCGCTCATGTCGCGACGGTCGAGCTCACCGGCGAGCGCGTCGAAATGGGAGGTCACGCGGGAACGGGCCGAAGCGGCCAGCCCGTCGAGGGTTGCCATCAAATGGAAGACCTCGGGAGGGGACAAGACCACCAGCTCGCGACAGCATGCGGCGCAGCCCCGCTGGCACGTCGTGGGCTCGCCAGCCTGGCGCTGTTCGTCCGCTGCCAGCTCGCCAAGGGTGTCGGTGATCTGCAGGGCCAGGGGTACCAAATCTCTCAGGTAGGCCTCACCCCGGGGGAAATCGCAGCTCACCTGTATGGAGCGGCCGGCGGCCTCCAGCTGGAGCGTGAGGTTTGGCTGATTCATGGTGTGACACCATCATCCCCTAGGCTGATTGAAAGTGTATGTCTATGTACTACCTGCTCCCTGTGTGGTAACTCACTTCTGAGTTACGGATATTGGGGCCAGCTCGGTGGTTGGCCCGGCGAGTGAAGGAGTGGGTCGATGTCGTCGGTGACCGGTCGTGCAGTAGCCATCTGGTGTTGGGTGATCGTTTGTGCGGCAGGCTGTGCCTTCGAGGGGGCAGCGGATGATGGTGCCGGCGAGACGCTCGGGGTCGTCGAGCAGGCGCTGGCGCCCTTCGAGTCTGGCGGATGGGCCGATAGTGCGGATCAGGATTGTCAGGTGGTGTTGCGCACGGCGCGGCGGCCCATTGGCGACTATGGATACGAGACCCAGTGCAGCGGACCGACGTGCTGGCTGCTGTGGGAGGCCCAGATCGACGTGGACCAGGGGGTGTTGGATGCGGGAGGGGTGCCCAAATTGCTCTTCCATGCCATCAACGATCCGAGCTGGTGGCAGGTCGATGGTCAGCTGCTCACCGAAGGGGCACCGTCGGGCTATCAGCGTTTCTCCTTCGTGCTGTCGGAGCACACCATGCCGTCGAATCAGTACTGGGGCACGCTGCTCGACTCGGCATTAGAGGTCATTGCTGCGGTGGAGCTACCTGGAAAGGTGCGGCTGTTCGGCCACAATCGGGTGACCGACCCGTTGCAGAACACCTCGCTCGACCGGAGCAACAGCTGGACCCTGCAAGACGACTCGACCATCTGCTGGGGACCGGAGGGGCGTCCCGTGCGGCTCGCCTCGGCGCAGGTCTCATCGCTGCGCCTCGGTGGCGGGCAGATCCCCGAGTTCCAGACGGTGCTCAACGGCTTCGTTGAGACCAAGCTCACGTCCGACCCGGGCGCCCGAGTTGTAATCCACCACCTCACCCGCCGCGGCTCGCAGGTAGTGCGGGGCTGGGCCACGACCGATGCCACCGATCGAGGTGACGGGCTCTGGGAGTTTCGGATCCCCAGCACCCCGTCCACCTGTCCCCATTACTGCGATCGCATCGTCTATCAGTTCGCCGTGGCCTTAATGGCCGATGGCCAAACCCATTGGGACAACAACGGTGGTGCGAACGTCGATTACCGGCTCGCCAACGACTTCGGTGGGGTCGTGCCCGTGTTCCGGGCGCCGCCTGCTTTGCTCGATAGTCCGGTGCGGCTCGGGTATGCGCGCTGGCGGGACGGCACCGTCCAGGGCCGCGTGCTGGTCCGCAATCTCGGCTACAACAAGCAGGTTATGGTGCGCTACTCCACCGATGGGTGGCAGAGCGAGAACGATAGCTATGCTCAGTTCGACGGTCTCAGTATCTCGCCAGAGCTAGAGTACTGGCGCTTTTCCTTCCCGCTGCCTCAGCCGGGCAACGCGCTACACATGGCGGTGCGCTATCAGGAGGGTGGGCAGGAGCATTGGGACAATCACCGCGGTCAGGACTATCTCCTGCCCACGCCCAATGGCCAGGAGCGCGCCATCCCTGAGCCCTAGGCTTGGCGAGTCGGGTTTGGTGGTGCGTCGTCGGAGGTGCGGGGCCAGTGGCCTGCGAGCCTATCCTCGAGCGGCATGGCGTGGAGTTTCTGGACCAGGTGAGCCAGCGTGTTGCGCAACCACTTCACGCTCGGCTCGTCGGTGTAGCGCTCGTGCCAGACCTGTCGGATGGCGACCGAGGGCAGGTGCAGTGGCGGGTCGAACATGACCAACCGGTGAGTCGCCGCGAACATTTCGGCGAGCCTGGACGGTACGGTCACGACCAGATTGCTCGAGGCGATGGCCTGGGGCGCGGCGAGGAAGAAGGGCAGCTCGAGCTGGACTCGCCGCCGCAGGCCCAGGGCCGCCAAGGCGTCGCTCACGAAGCTGCCGTGGCTGCGGGTGAAGGGGCTCACGAGACAGTGGGGCGTGGCGGCGAAGGCCTCGACATCTCCAGGCGTGTCGAGCAGCGGGTGGCCTGTCCGTACCAGACTGACAAACCGCTCTTCGAAGAGCAGTTGGGTTTCCGTTCCCGGCAGACCGTCGAAGGGCAAGCCCGCGGCGAGCTGGATGTCACCTGACGCCAATTGACCGACCAGCTCACGATGGATCAGCGGCTTGACGGCGATGCGCACTCCCGGCGCCTGTCGCTCCAAATGGGCGATGAGCAGCGGAGCGACGAAGGCGGCGCCGTAGTCGGTGGACGCGACGTTGAACACCGTGTCGGCGGTCGCGGCGTCGAAGCTTGGACGACCGGCGAGCACTCCGTCGACCTGTAGCAGCGCTGCGTGCAGTGCCGGCTGGAGCTGTAGCGCCCGCGGGGTCGGTTTCATCCGGCCCCCCACCCGTACCAGCAGCCGGTCGTCGAACAGCTCGCGGAGGCGCGCCAGGTTGTGGCTCATGGCCGGCTGGGTGACCCCATGCCGTCGCGCTGCTGCGGTCACGCTTCCCTCGGCCAAGAGCGAGTCGAGGGCGATCAACAGGTTCATGTCGATCGATGAAAGTCGTTTCATATTCATAGAATAGCGTTGCTATTAGCTGGGCTAATTGTCACATGAGGGAGATTAGTTTGATTTATCGGCGGGCCGAACTCAAGTTCTTATTAGGCAAGTCGAGCCGTCACTTCGTGGCCGCCCGATCACCACTCAACCACCACCACCACCATCAAGACCGGGGGCAGGAGGCATTCGCCATGACCGTTTTGGTGACCTTTGGTATCACCCTGGGTACGGGTCTCACGCTCGCCCTGCTGTGGATCGCTGCGACCTCCATTCGCGCGACGCTCCAGAGCCGGCGCCTCATCACGGAGCCGCCAACAGAGGCGGTGCTGGAGGGCGAGGCTCACTGAGCTTTGGGATTGGGGCGTGCTCAGTCGCTGTAGTACTGGATGGCGACCGGCCCATTGCCGGTGACCGCCGTCACTTCTGCCACCACTGCCGCGGGGATGGGCGAGCGGTTCTTGAAGCAGTCTTGGCCCGCACCGATTCTGACACGTGGAGTGTCTGCTCCCCTTTCGGCAGAGGAAGGTCGAGTCCGAGCTTGGGGCCGCTCCGCCCGCCGGCGGGGTGTTGCTCCGGTCAGGGCGGGGCCTCCGGAACTCGGGCTGCGCGGTTACGTTGACATCTATCACGCCGCTCGGAACTGCTTCGACTTGAGCGTCCGGGCCACCCGGGAACGGGTGCGGGTGGGACGAGCCTTGCGAGAGCTGCCGCGTATCGAGCAAGCCTTCGTGGACGGCCGGCTCGGCTACTCGCGGGCGCGAGGGCCGCACGCAGGACGACAGTCGGGCGCAGGCCCGGAGCAGCTGGACCGATCCAGACACGGTGGACGGGCCCCGGGGACAGGTGACGGCAGATGCCGTCCTCGCCCACTTCTCGGCAGGCTAGGCCGAAAGGCCGGCAGCCGAGTGCCTCGCTGCCCAACGCTGGTCGCTCGCGGTCGGTGAAGTAATTGCCTTGCTCATCGGTGGATTGTCGACAGTCCTCTTCTCGGCGCCAACGCCTGGAATAGCCGCGTGATAACCATGGCCCGGTTGTTGCTCCCCGCCATCGCTGGCAACTCTGAAACCAAGTTCGCACGTTCGCGTGTGCGACCTTCCTGGGCTCTAGGGAACGGGGAAGGCTCATCACAGTCACATCTCATCGTAGGTGCGTGGGGAACGTTTGCCCTAAGCCTAGGAAGGTCAACATCTTGAAGAAGCGGCAGTTCACGCAATCACACGCTTTCGCCATCGCCCTTGGCGCGGTAGGCGCCCTCGGTTTCGCGGCATGC
>JAUVCD010000465.1 GCA_030590865.1 Myxococcales bacterium
GTCGCTGACCCGGCGGTGTCCCGTGACCACCTCTCGATTCGAGCGGACGAGCAAGGCTGGGTGCTGACGGACAACGGCTCGACGAACGGCACCTTCATCGGTGACCTCAGGGTTCATCGCGTGGCCGTGGTTGGCGAGACCCTGGTGCGGGTCGGTGAGACGGTGCTTCGCCTCGAGCCGGCGGGCGAGCACGTCGAGCAGGAGCTGTCGACCCACAACCGCTTCGGCCGGATGCTCGGGCAGAGTCCAGGGATGCGCGAGATGTTCGCGGTGCTCGAGAAGGTAGCCACCAGCGATTTGACGGTACTCATCGAGGGCGAGACGGGCACCGGTAAGGAGCTGGCGGCCGAGGCGGTACACGACGCCAGT
This sequence comes from Myxococcales bacterium, assembly GCA_030590865.1. GTDB lineage: Bacteria > Myxococcota_A > Polyangia > Polyangiales > Polyangiaceae > JAPYTK01. The sequence goes on from JAUVCD010000465.1 coordinate 370, forward strand.
GGGCGGTCGGGCCCCTTCACCACGCTGAACTGCGGTGCCATTCCTCGCGAGCTAGTCGAGAGCGAGCTGATGGGGCACGTCAAGGGAGCCTTCACCGGGGCCGTGAGCGACCGCCCTGGTGCTTTCGTCTCGGCGGACGGCGGCACCCTGTTGCTCGACGAAGTCGGCGAGTTGCCCTTGGACATGCAGGCCAAGCTGCTGCGGGTGCTAGAGCGTCGGGAAGTCAAGCCGGTGGGCTCGGATGTCGACGTCTCGGTCGATGTTCGGGTGGTGGCAGCGACCAACCGCCATCTGGCCCATGATGCTGAGCAGGGGAGCTTTCGTCGGGACCTCTACTTCCGCTTGGCGGTGGTGGTCGTGCGCATTCCGCCGCTTAGGACTCGGCTCGATGACCTTTCCCTGCTCACCGATCACATTCAGGGCGAGCTCAACCGTCGTCGCGTCGCCACCGGACAGGAGCCCCATGAGGACATCGGGGATACGGCGATGGCGATGCTGCGTCGCTACGATTTTCCGGGCAACGTCAGGGAGCTTCGCAACATCGTAGAGCGCTGGAGCGTGCTCGGAGCCCACGCCGCGCCGGGCAACCCGGCGGTGCGGTCGGGGGTGACCAATCAGGGGGTCGCCACTGGATCCATGGGTGGCGACGTTGACGATTCACTGCTGTCCCTCCCGTACCACGAGGCCAAAGACGGCTGGATCGAGCGCTTCGAACGTGCCTATGTCGCAGCGGCGCTCGATCAGGCAGGTGGCAACGTGTCTCAGGCCGCTCGAGACGCCAAGGTCGACCGCCGTCATCTGCAGCGTTTGATGGCGCGCTACGACATCAAGAAACGATGAAATTTCAAGACATCATTCTGACGCTTCAGCAGTTCTGGGCGAAGCGTGGTTGCCTGGTGGTTCAGCCCTACAACTCGGAGGTGGGCGCCGGGACCTACAACCCTGCCACTTTTCTGCGGGCGCTAGGTCCCGAGCCATGGAGGGTGGCCTTCGCCGAGCCGTCCCGTCGACCGACCGATGGGCGCTACGGGGACAATCCCAATCGCCTGCAGCAGTTCCTCCAGTTCCAGGTGATCTTGAAGCCAAGCCCGCCAGACATCCAGGACCTCTACCTCGAGTCGCTGCGAGCCATTGGAACCAACCCGATGGAGCACGACGTGAGGTTCATCGAGGATGACTGGGAGTCGCCCACCCTCGGCGCGTCGGGCCTGGGTTGGCAAGTGTGGCTCGATGGGCTCGAGATCTCCCAGTTCACCTATTTTCAGCAGGTTGGTGGTTTCGATTGTCGGCCTGTCAGTGGCGAGCTCACCTACGGCCTCGAGCGCATCGCCATGTACTTGCAGGACAAGGACAGCGTTTACGATCTCGAATACGGCGCCGGGGTGCCTTACGGCGAGATCTTCAAGCGCGCCGAGTGGGAGTGGTCGACTTACAACTTCGAGGAAGCGCCGGTGGCAGAGCATTTCGCTGCCTTCGATCACCTGGAGGGTGAGGTGCGGCGGCTGCTGATGCGTGGCGCCACCGAAAAGGCGGTGGGCAAGAAGGGCAAGAAGAAGCTGGTGATCGATCCTGATCAGGCGTTGGTCTTGCCGGCCTACGATAGCCTGATCAAAGCAGCGCACCGCTTCAATGTGCTCGATGCGCGCGGGGCCATTGGTGTGACCGAGCGGCAGCGTTTCATCGGCCGGGTGCGCGTCCTGGCCTGTTTGGTGGCCGAGGCCTACCTGGCCCAACGCAAGGCCCTCGGATACCCGCTGCTCGGCAGCGAAGGTGAAGCGGCCGAGTGAGCGGGTGCGTCCAGGTGCCAGCGAGGCAAAGGGCTTAGGGGCACAGCGCTATGGCGAGGAGCCGCTCGAAGCGGGGATCCGGTAGCCGCGCCGACGGGGGGCGGCCCATCGAGCTCAGCTGGCCCGGCAAGCCATCGGCGATCCCGTCGGCTGGTGAAGAGACGGTTGCTGAGCTCGATCTCGTCGAGTGTCTCCATCCCAGTCGGCTGATCGTCGAGCGGGCGGGCCCTGGTCAGCCACAGCAGAGCCCGCTCCCGTTTGGGCCACCGCTGGATCCATCGAGTCGCGATGGCGGCACGCCCAACCAGCTCATCATGGGCGACAACCTCATCGCCATGGAAGCGTTGATGGCCAGCGTCGCTGGCGCCGTCGACCTGATTTACATCGATCCGCCTTACGCCACTGGCATGAGCTACTACAGCCAACACGGTGTCGGAAAGCTACAGGGCGGGGCGATCGAGCGGCGCGCCTACCGGGACAATCGTGTCGGAGGACTGGCCGGCTACCTGGACACCATGGTCGTTCGCCTGAGGGCAATGCACCAACTGTTGTCTCCTGAAGGAAAGATCTTCGTTCACTGCGATTGGCGCGCCAACAGTCAGTTGCGACTATTGCTCGACGAGATTTTTGGTGCCGAGTGCTTCCGCAACGAGATCATTTGGAGGCGGGCGCCCAACCTGGGTCGACAGGCTGCCTCGCGGCAGCTCGGGCGAGTGATTGATTCCATCTATGTCTACTCCAAGACGGCCGCTGCGCCCTTTGCAGGTGAGGTGCCCCGTCGGCGCCACGAAGTGGTGCTCGACCGCAAGGGCAAGCCCAAGGGGGCGCGTTGGGATGAAGAGCGTGAGCTCTACTTCACCACCGCTCCGCGGGGCGACTACACCGATGCGTCCATCGCCAGGCTGCGCGAGCAGGGGCGGGTCTACGAGTCCTCTACCGGCACCATCTACATCAAGTACTTCCTGACGCCAGGTGAGGGTGGTCGCTGGTACAAAGAGCAGCCTGTCGATGCCCTCTGGGATGATTTCGCGGTCCGTCCGTTGCGACATCGTCCCAAGGCGGAAGAAATGGGCTACGACACGCAGAAGCCTGAAGGGTTGCTCGAGCGGATCATCAGCTGGGCGACCAAGCCGGGGGATCTGGTAGCCGATTTCTTCTGCGGCTCGGGAACCACCGCTGCCGTTGCAGAGGCCCTGGGTCGACGGTGGATCGTCTGCGACGTCGGACAGACGGCGGTGGACATCACTCGCCGGCGCCTGCTCGACCTTCAAATTCCCGAGCCTGACGACCAGGGTGGAGGGCATCGTCGAGCTCACCGGTTCGAGATCCGCTCTGCGCTGAGGGCCGAACGGCTTCGGTGGGCTCGACGGCTCGCGCTCGATGCCGGCGGGGCTGACCGCGGGGAGGGTGCTGCCGACGAGCCAAGGGTCGTGGCGCGCCAGGTTCTCGAGACCTTCGGTGCCCAGCCCCTGGGCGAGTGTTTGGGCGAGGACCAGGGCCGGCGCGTCCAAGTATGGGACATGGACCGCCAGGTCTCAGAAGCAGATCTCGAGTTGGCCTGCGCAGGCGCTTCCGAGGCTGGCGCGGCTGACTTGGTGGTGCTGGCCTGGGAATGGGCCGCCTTCGATGGAGCAGCGTTGCGGGATCGAATGATCGCCCGCCACGGTCTGGGGTTGTCGTTGCGCACCATTCCCACCGAGTTGCTGCGGTCTCGGCCCAAGCCAGGGAAGGTGCACTTCCCTGAGCGACCCGAGGTGGCTCTCGAGTTGATCGAGTGTCACGACGGAGGCTGGCAGCTCGAGCTCGCCGACGTGCGTTGCCCTGATCCTCCAAAGGTGCGCAAGTCGCCTGGTGGCACGTCGTTGCGCTTTCCCGAGCTGGTCGACTCGTGGATGGTCGACTGGCATGGTGTCGAGGGAGCTTTCACGCCTTGCTGGTGTAGCCATCGTAGTCGCGCCGATCGCCAGCTCACCCTGAAGACGCCAGTCCAGGCTGCGGCCGATGGCGAGGCGCGCAGCTTGCGGGTGTGGGTGGTCACCGTCTTCGGCGACGAGATTGCCCGCACTATCGTGGTGGAGAGGCATCGCTGATGAGGCGCCGTCGGTGCTTTGGGGCGGGCCAGCTCATGCTGTTGGCTTTGGTGCTGACGGTCACGCTGGTGGCGGGTTGTGACGACGCCAAGATGGGGCGAGACGCAGGCGCGGCGAGCGGGACACTCAAGCCGCCGGTGGCCGCGCCGGCAGGCTTGCTCGCAGAGTTGGTCGTGCCGGCGCCCCACCAGTTGGTGGCTGACCTTCGCCAAGCGGCCGGTGGGCCGGTCCTGTTTCTACCTCGGACGGTGGGTGGGCTCGTGGCCAACCTGTTCGGCTTTCCCATCCGGGTGGCCGAGCAGATCGACGAGCGCCTGCCGGTGGTCGGGGCCATTGCGATGGTTGCGGGGGGCGATGCCAGTCCGTCGAGCGACCAGCTCGCGGTGGCCATCCACGTCAAGAGCGGCGAGCGGTTCGTGGCCCAGGTCAGCACCGGTTCGGATGGCAGCTTCACGTCTCAGCGGGACGACCAGGGGGAGCTGACTTGGCTCACCGCCAAACCTGACGCCCGTGCGGCGCGGGTGTCGGCCGTGCTGGCGGTGCTCGACAACTACTTGCTCATCGGCAACAGCCAGCCCGCCTTGCGAGGGCTGGGTCCCTACCTCACCCGCACCCTGGCACCTCGGAAGCACCCCCCTGGCAGCGTGGTCGTCGATTGGACCGCCGCTGCTCTTGGTGATGCGCTTCGTGGGCGTTTGCCGGCCTGGCATCGGCTGCTGAAGGGCTTGCCGCAGCCTGTACAGATGAGCGCGCTAGTCGACATCGAGGCCCTGGCCACCGCGGCTGGCGCCTTCCTGACCGATCTCGGCAAGGGGCGCTTGACGGTGACCCTCGATGACCGTGCCCTGGTGGTGAGTGCCACGGCCAGGGCTCGCAATGAGGCGGCGGCCAGGCGGCTGGCAGCCCGGCCCACTGTGGGGCCCAAAGATCTGCTCGAGCTTCCAGACGACACCCTGGCCGTTCTCGGTTGGGCTGAGACCCTCACCAGCCGAGTGGAGCGCGCCAAGGGTCGTGGACCGGCGATTGCGGCGCTGCTCGGCGACCAGCTCAGCGATGCTGATCGGAAGCAAGTGGCTGGGGTGCTCGAGGCTCTGGCCAAAGGCCAGGGCGACCAGTTGCGCCTTGGCTTGCGCTGCACCGGTGTCGGGATCACCGGTTTCGCCACTGGCGGCGTGGCGGACGCCGAGACTCTGTCCGCAGGGCTCGAGGCGCTCGTCGAGCTGCGCAAACATCCCGCTGTGGTCGCTCAGCTCGAGGCCCGATCGCTGTCCATCCAGGCGAAGCGATCGAGGGTGTTACGCATCCCCCACGACGTCTGGAAAGTGCGCCTGACGCCGCTGAACCAAGGGGCTGGCAAAGCCTCTCCAACGGCAGCCGGCAGCCCGCCTGCTCCGCGGCCCATCGCTCTTACCTTCGGTTTGTCGGACCGTCACTTCTGGGCCGCCGCCGGGTTGGAAACCGTCGAGACGCTCCAACACCTCTATCACCCGGACCATGATCGCTCGCTGGCCAACAAGGCCACGCTGAAAGGCGCACTGGCCAGGCTCGGCGAGCAGGCTTGGGTGGTGGTGCTGCTCGATCCTCAGGGCATGCAAGCCTGTCTGACCGGTAAGCCAGGAGGCGCACTGGCCACCCCGGTGACCCTTGCCGCGGGGCCGGGGAAGGACAACCAAGTGACCCTTCGTCTCGAGGTGGCCCGACCGCTGTTGCGGGTCGCCGCCCAAGAGCTCAGTGGATTTTAGGCTCTTCGAACCGGTCTAGAGCTTGACGTAGAAGGTCTTGCCCACCGTCTGTGAGCTGCCGGTGAAGGGCGGGACGGTGCAGCGTCTGAAGATGTTGGCGGCGCAGCTGCCGGCCGAGGTGCCCGCGGCTCCCCCAGAGATGCTGACGCCAGTGGCTCGCCCGCTGGGCGCGAAGGTGACGGTGGCTCGGCTCTTTCGCTTCTTGCCCTTTTTCTTCCCGCACCCTGAGGCGGCGCCAGCGGCGCCGCCTAGGGCTGAGCGAGCGGCGTTCACGTTGAACTGCCCGGCAGGCTCAGCCTTCTTGTCGTCTTTCTTGTCGTCTTTCTTGGTGTCCTTCTTGTCGTCCTTCTTGTCGTTCTTCTTGGTCCCAGTGGACGTACCCTTGGTGGACGTGACCGTGTTCTTGCCGTCGGTCTTCTTGTCGTCGGTCTTCTTGTCGTCGTCCTTCTTGTCGTCGTCGGTCTTCTTGTCGTCGTCCTTCTTGTCGTCGTCGTCCTTCTTCTCGTCGCCGTCCGAGGCCGGGTCCGCTGTCGAATCGCTGCCCGACTTCTCATCGGTGGGGCTGCTGGAGGTGTCGGTTCCCGTGGTGTTCTGAGCCACCGTCTCCTCGTCACCGCCGGACACCATGAAGGCAACCGCGCCGCCGACTAGCAGGACCACCGCAGCTCCGACGCCGATGAAGAGGCCCAGCTTGCTTCGTCGCGGAGGTTCGTCCAGTTGAGCGGCGGCGAAGGCGGCCGGGGCGGCAGAAGGGATGACCGGCTCGGGCTTCGGCTCTGGTGGTGGCGGCGGTGCCGGGGCGTTCATAGGCGGGGGCGCGAAGGCATCGGCGATGCCACCGCCGAGACCACCGCCGCCGCCGAGGCTGAACAGCTCGTCCATGCTCTCGGATCGAGCCTGCGGCTTGGGCTTCGGTCGACCCTGGGCCGCCTTGGCTGACATGCCCATGATGTCGTCGACCGAGAACAGGGACGAGGCCTCGTTCCGCTCGCCGACGAGCATCGCCCCCGGCGCCTGGGATGGCGATGGTACCGCTGGTGCTTGGGGATCCTCTTGCAGCGGGGCTCCCGGGCCGGGATCACCCTGAGCGAAGACGTCACTCATCGGCGGGGTCAGGCCCGGGGCGCTGGCGCCGGCGCCAGATTCCTGGGACGAATCGATCATCACCGTCGAGCCGAGCCCTGCCCCACTGGCTGCGGCGGCCGTATTCTCGCTGGCGTTCTGGTAGGTGCGAATGACCTCCTGCAGCTCGGCGCACTCGCCCAAGGGGATCCAATCGCCCATGCCCTCACGCCAAACGAAGGTCTCCTGGGCGTCGAGGTTGCCTTGCAGAAACTCGTAGGCCACCTCGTGAGGCGGCATGTTCCGCGTCTCGTCCTCGGTAATGTTGACCGACCACTCGCCCGCTGCACCTGGGTCATCGGGGTTGTAGAGCTGAGTTGCGCCGCTGGGATCCTCGTCAAACGTCATCGGAACTCACAGATTAGCAAGGGGGGAGCGAAATCAACAAGCTAGGCGCGCTCGGCCGGTCTGATTTGCCCAGCCTGATGTGGCTGGTCGAGCACGCCGATCGAAGCGGGTCTTTCTCGGGACCGTCGCCATGGCATCGCCCAGCTAGTTGATCGCCGCAAGCTCGCTGTTGTCGTGTTTGCAGGTGCGGAACTCGTGTCCATAGCGAGAACCG
>JAUVCD010001053.1 GCA_030590865.1 Myxococcales bacterium
GCCGCCAGGGCTTGCTGAAAATCCCGGGCGGGGTAAGGAGGGTCGGGATCGCCCGCGGAGGAGCGACAGTCGAGGACCAGCAGCGGTCGCGGGGCTAGGGCCCAGGATCGTTCAGTGAGCCGGTGAGCTGACTTTTTCGCAGTTCTGGCTGTGGGGTGCGGGGCGGTGACGCTCCGCGCCGTCTTTGCCAGGCATCGGAGGGGCTGTCGTGGGGCAATACGCCTCCGATGGATTTCATCTCGGCCGAATTGCCGCACCGGAGGGGGGGGGCTGCCAGTGGTCCAAAGATCGACGGCCGGCCGGCCGTCGGATAGAAAGGGCCAAAAAGAAAGTCGGCGCCGGGGCGGGCACCCACGACGCCGAGAGAAACGGCGGTCATTGACCGCCAAACAAGACAACTCCGAGAAGATCAAAAAGGAGAGCTGACGTCAAGATGAAAAGAAATGCAGCTACCACAAAAGGAATCGAAAGACGGCTCCGCGATGCACAATTTGCCAAGGTCGGCGACCCCCGCCGAGCCCGTAGCGTGATCTACAGGCTACCGGCCCTGCTAAACGCCCTCGTGGTCGCGGTCGTGACCGGGGCGCGCTCGCTGCGGCAGGTGGAGCAGCGCAGCCTCCAGATCGTCGGAAAGCTCGGCTGCTGGCAAGGCATCAAGAGGCGCATCGCCGACAACACCTTCAGCACGATGCTTTCACGGCTGGCGCTCTCGGAGCTGATGGCCTGCCTGCACCGCATGGTCAAAGCCGAGCACCGGCGGGGAAACCTCAAGGCGACACGTCTGCCCGCGGGCACGGTGGCCATCGACGGCAAGCACGTCGCCACCCTGCGGTGGCACGACCTTTGTCGTCTGCTCAAGCAGGACCAGGTCAGGAAAGCCAAGCAGGCCAAGCAGACCAAGCAGACCGTGGATGATTGGGTCCCGCCCACCGCCGAGAATGTGGCCCGTATTCGCGCGCTGCTGGTCGAGCACTATCCCGAGGCGCAGCTCACGGTCCCCAAGGACGACGAGCCTCACGCGAAGCTGCGTGTCCACACCGCGACGCTGATTTCGTCCGAGGCGGCGGTGTGCATCCATCAGCGGCCGGTGCCGGGGCATACCAACGAGATCGGCGCCATGCCGGACATGCTTGATGAGCTTCACGCCGCCTACAAGCGCACGCGGCTTTTCCGGCTCTTCACCACGGACGCTGGCAATACCTCGCTCAAGGTCTGTGGGAAAATCACGGGCATGGGTGGCGACTACTTTTGTCAGATCAAGTCGATCCACGGCGAGCTTCACCGCGAGGCCAAACGCCTGCTGGGTCGCCGCAGCAAGGCACAGGCCCAGTCCAGCTACACCGACACCCAGAACGGCAAAGTGGTCACCTACTACCTGTGGCGCAGCAATCTGGGAGAGTGTGGCTGGCTGGATTGGACTCACGCCCGGCAGCTCGTGCGGGTCCAGCGCATCAGCGAGAATCTCAATACCGGCGAGTGCATCGAGGGCAATCGCTACTACGTGCTGAGTCAAAACAGCGGCGGTCTGAGCGCACGGAGCGCGCTGTACATCTCACGGGCCCACTGGCGCTGTGAGAACTGTACGCACTGGACCGCCGATGCCGAGCTGATGGAGGACCGCCGTCGCCTGGCCTGGTCACGCCATCCCCAGGGCGTCCTGGCGGCCTCAGCGTTTCGGATGATGGGCTTGCTTATCCTGGCCGTAGCCCGGCAGCTGAGCCGGCTGGGCTACAGCCGGGAGCAGCCGAGTTGGGCCGATGTGGTGCAGAACTTCTTGATTCGCCTCTGCGCTGGCATCCTGGAGACTGAGGCCTTCGACGACGTCTGAGCCCGCCCCGGCGTTGGCCTTTCTCCACTCGTCCGTCAACCGAACCCCGCCGCGCGGGGGTGGGGGGCGTTGCGCGCCTCTGGCGCCGGCGGCGCCTCTGCGGGGCATACGGCCCGCGACCGTGGCCTGTGGCCCGCGGTCAGGGATCGGACCTGCCGCTTTGCCCGGAGCTGTTGTGCGAGCAAAAAAACGTGATAAAATTCAGATATCATTCTGGTCGGAGTCC
>JAUVCD010000593.1 GCA_030590865.1 Myxococcales bacterium
CCTGGGTTCGAGCTACGACGCGCCAGCCATCGTCGAGGACCCGGACATGCAGGCCTGGTTGGTTGCCCAGGGACTCAACAGCTTCACTCTCGAGGCCAACTGGACCGCCATCGACCAGGTCCACACTGTGGCGAGCACCGATGCCGATGGCAATCCCGTCGACATCACGCCCAAGGTGTGGGTGTCAGGCCAGACGCCCAGCTACGGGCAGCGCCCCTGCACCGTCAGCTTCGAGCGCGGCTGTGGGCGCGTGCTCTTCAGCACCTACCATACCGAGGGTAGCGGCGGCTCGAGCTTGCTGGCCCAGGAGAAGGCGCTGCTTTACGTGTTGCTGGAGGTGGGCGTGTGCATTGGCGTGCCGGTGCCTCGTTAGCGGGATCGGAAACCTCGTTGGGGGGCAGTCCGAGCCCTCGCCGCCGCCAGGCCCACGATCCACCGTGGGCTCATGATCAGTCCGGGCGCGCCGTCGCCACGACCATCTCGTCGACCCAGAAGCTCTGACCAATGGGTGAGCCGGGGCCGATGTAGGGTGCAATGGCGAACTGGTTGAAGGCCATCGTCTGGTTGGCGGCGGTGCGCAGCAGGATGGCGTCCGAGCTGATGAGGGTCTGCCCGTCCTGAACCCAGCGGATCTTGCCGTCCGGTACTCCGACGCCGCCGCTGATACTGTTCATCTCGAAGTAGATCTCGACCAGGTGCCAGCTGTCCTTGTCGAAGGGGGGCCCACCGTCCCCAAAGGCCTCCTGAGCGCTGGTCCAAGCGCGGGCGCTGTAATAATAGTTGCCGATGTCGAAGCAATCGCGCCCGTCGAGATCGCCGACGATTCCGTTGCAGGCGCAGACCGAGCGGTTCTCGTCGAAGACGTAGGTGTCGAAGTCGCCGTTGCAGCCGATGAAGGTGTCGTTGTTCAGCAGGATGCAGCTGTTGTCGACGTTGAGACTGTCCTGCAGCGCCAGCATGGCGCGCCCCTGCACCACCTCGGTGTAGGTCGTCAGATGAGTCCCCGCGTAGCCGATGTACTCGTGATCGACGTCGGTGACGAAGTGGAACATGTGGGGGTGGTAGGACACCCCCGACCCCACCCAATCGCTGCTGAACTTGAGGTGGAAGCGCAGGTAAACTGACTCGCTGGCCGTGAACAGGTGCCGGGCCGGCGTGCCGCCATCACAGCCGGAAGCGCCCTGAGAGAAGTGACACTCGTAGGCACCGCCGGAGACGGTGTCCGACGTCACGATGGTGCCCGCCGAGCCGTCGTACCAGCCGCGGGAGCCGAAGTCGGCGTCGTCGAAGGGCTCGGTGAACAGCACGGTGCCGCCGCCAGGGATGTCGCCGGAGCTGGACGTCGAGCCCCCGGTCCCGCTTGAGGTGCTGCCGCCCGTGCCGCTGGAGGTCGAGCCCCCGGTCCCGCCGGACGTCGAGCCGCCGGTCCCAGTGGAGGTCGTGCCAGCGCTTCCTCCGCTGCCAGTTTCGTTGTCGCCGTCGCAGGCAGCCGTGAGCGTGGCCGCGGCGAGTAGCACCATCCAGGTGGGTCTGAGCATGATGAACGCCATCGTATCACCCCGTCGGCACTGATACGTCGTCCTGCGCTTGCTGCCTCGACTGCGGATCCGCTGTTATGCCGCTCTGAGGTGAGAGGAGGCGTCGGGTGCGGCTGGGGTGGATCGAACGGTGACTGGGCAAGCGGTGGGTAGATGATTGTTGTTGTCTGCCAAATTAGGCAGTTGGTCAGTGGTATGGTCTATGCAACGCTCAGCGGTGAGCCAGAAAACCCGACTGACGACCCGTGACTATCCGGATCTTCCAGCGAGCGATGCCCTCGGGAGGGCTGCAGCCTAAGGTGCTGCTCGCCCTGCTGGTGTTGTCGAGCGGCTGCGGTGGCGAGGAGAGCGAGCCGACGCCAACCCCACCCTCACCGCTGCCAAGCTGCGCAGAGCACGAGCTGGGTCTGCCCGGCGGTAGCTGTATTCGTCCCGGGGTGCCGCTGGACGGCTGCGGTGAGGGGTTCGTGCATGACGGCGTTTATGGCTGTGAGCCCATCCTGCCCGCCGAGCCGTGCCCGCCGGGGCTGATGGCGGTGCCGGGCGAGGACAGCTGCCGTGATGTCATGGAGTGCGGGTCGGGCAGGTGGGGTGACCTGCCGGTCGACGGCACGACCCAATACGTTGATGGCAGCTATGCTGGTGACGATGGCGACGGCAGCGAGGCCAAGCCTTGGCCGACCGTCGGACAGGCGGTGGCTGCTGCCGCTCCAGGCGCGCTGATCGCGGTGGCCGCCGGAAGCTACAGCGAAGACGTGCTCATCCAGCACAAGCCCGTGCGGCTCTGGGGGCGGTGCCCGGAGCAGGTGGCGATCGAGGCGACGGGTCAGTCCGTTGGTCCCTGCCCACCGACCGCTCTGTGCATCCTCGATGGCGCTGACGGAACCGAGGTGGGGGGGATCGCGATCCGGGGCGCTGGCATCGGCATCTTGCTGTCTGGCTCCGAGAATGTGCTCGTCGACCGCGTTCGCCTGTACGACAACGCCACCCGGGGCATCGACGCCGAGAGCACCCTCGGTCCCACCTCGATGGAGCTGCGTGACTCGCTCATCGAGCAGAACCGCGAGGCCGGCCTGCTCGTCCTGGGGGCCTACGCTGCGGTGAACGCCTCGGCCGTGCGCACCAATTTGCCACGGGCCTCCGACCAGGAGACCGGGCGGGGCCTCAACATCCAGTCGGACTGCGCCAGCGTGCCCCCTGGCGCCGAGTGCAATCCGGGGGCGCGCTCGAACGTGAGCCTGACCCGCTCACTCATTGAGCAGAACCACGACATGGGCATTTACGTCGTGGATTCGGACGTCACCATGGACGCCTCGGTCGTGCGCGCCACCTTGCCGCAAGCGGTGGACCAGGAGTATGGGTTCGGCGTCCTCCTCCGCCCTGAGTGCTCGGAGACGTCTACCAGTCTGTTCTGCGACCCGGCAACTCGGTCGAGCGCCGTGGTGACTCGGTCGCTCATCGAGCAGAACCACGATTTTGGCCTGGTCGTCAGCGGCTCGGACCTCATCTTGGACGCGTCGGTGGTGCGCGGCACCTTGCCAGCCGCGTCCGACCAGATGGGCGGACGTGGCGTCAGCATTAGGCTCCAGTGCTCGGAGACCTCCACTGGCCTGAAGTGTGACCCAGCGGTGCGCGCGAGCGTCGTGGTGACCCGCTCGCTGATCGAGCAGAACCACCAAAATGGTCTGGTGGTCACCGGCTCAGACGCCATTGTAGACGCCACCGTCGTGCGCGCCACCTGGCCGCAAGCCTCCAACCAAGTGGGCGGGCACGGCATGGTGTTCAAGCTCGCCTGCAACTATGTCTCTGGGGAGCTGGTGTGCGATCCGGCGGCACGCTCGATCGGCACCGTGACTCGCTCGCTGGTCGAGCAAAGCCACGAGTTCGGTCTGATCGTCGCCGGTTCGGACGCCATCGTGGATGCCAGTGTCGTGCGCACCACCTTGCCCTACCTACCTGACGAGTGGTTCGGCGATGGCGTGGCGCTTCTCGGTGACACGGCGCCCACCTCGGCAACCATCACGAACACGCTCATCGCCGACAACACCCGGGCCGGCCTGGCGAGCTTCGGCGCCTTCGTCTCCCTTGCCAACACTCACATTCGCTGCGCAGCGGTGCCTCTCGCTGGCGAGGTTTACCACGGCAGCGATTTCGAGCTTGCCGATCAAGGGGGCAACCTGTGCGGCTGCCCCACCGCCGATGGCACCTGCAAGCTGAACACCTCGGGACTAGCGCCGCCTGACGTTTTACCGGAGGGGCGCTGATCGTTCCCCATGCCCAGATGACCTACAGAGACAAGCGATGCAGTTCATGAACACCGCCCATCTACTCTTTTTCGTATTCCTGTTGGCGCTGCTGGGCGCACCGGCTTGCTCGGACTCTGGCGGTGACGGTGTTGGGGGTGGGGGGCTCGCCGCTACGGGCGGTACTGCTGGTGCTGGCGCGGGTGTCGGCCTTGGCGGCGCCGGCGGCGGAACGGGCGCTGGCGGGCCCTGCACGCTAGGCGACCGCGCCTGCGCCGACACGGAGCACGAGCTGATCTGCGAGCCCACCGATGACGAGCCCCACTGGGTGATCCAGCCTTGCGCCACCCATCACTACTGCATCGTCGACCGTTGTGAGCCTGCCTGCCTCGATGAATGTGCTATCGGCGCCACGCAGATGGTCGACGGCCAACAAGAGATCTGCCAGCTCTATTCGACGGCCACGCAGGCCTTCATCACCCCCAGCGATGGCATGCACGACCGCTCCCGGCTGCACGATGCCTGGATGCGCGAGCACCAGCTTGCCAATGGCTACGTGGCCGAGGCCCTGCACACCGACGTGAGCTATGCCGCGGTGGCTGCCTATCTCGGCACGGTGGATTCTGCCGAGTGGACCGGGACCTATCTCGCCGCTGAGGCCCTGCGACTGATGGCGACCCGCTCGCCAGACTCGGAGCGGATGGTGGAGACGCTGGTCGAGAGCGTGCACGAGCTGTTCGAGGTGACCGGCGAGGCAGGCTCGATGGCGCGCATCTGGGCGCCTCAGGGCGAGGATCCTTTGCTCGATGCGCTCTACGACCCCAACGACTGGTCCCACCACCTCACGACCTTCCAGGGGGGATCGGCCTTCTGGCACGGCTGGACGAGCCGCGACATGTATGCCGGCATCATGGTGGGTCTCGGCCTCGCCTACGATGCCCTGTCGTCAGAGACCCATCGGGAGATGATCCGGCAGGACGTGGTGCCCCTCGCCATGGAGCTGATCAAAGAACGGCCACAGGTGCCGGTCACGGTGCGCTTCCATTTTGCTGGCGACTGGCAAGAGCAGGAGCTGCTTTTCGACATGGAGCACGTCGTGCTCGTACCTGACGAAATGGTGAACGGCCGCGTCTTCATCCAGATTGGTACCGACGATTCGTCATCGGACTACAACGCTTCCGAGCTGCTCGGCGCCCGTGAGTTCTTGCCCAACTTCACGACCGCCCTGGGCCAGGTCCCGCTGTTTGGCCCGCTGCTGCCGCCGATCCCGCGACCTGGCAGCGCCATGATGCTGGCCAACTTCATGCGTGTCGCCTTGCAGGTGACCGAGGGCGACCCGAGCTGGGCGTCTGAGCGGGCGGCGATTGATGCCCACTACCAAGCGAATCGCGATGGTTGGCTCGAGATCATGAAACAGTACGCCTACCACAACGAAAACGAGTGCTGGAAGCAGTACTTCGGCATGACGATCGCGTACCACCCCATCTACAGTCTGATTCGCTTGGAGCCTGATGGTCCGTTCAAGACCTCGCTGCAACAAGACGTGCTAGGCGCGAAAATGTGGCCGACCATTGCCGACCACTTCAATGCCTATTTCACCTACATCGCAGCATCTCAAGGACCGACTGGGCTGGTGCCCGCCCCGACGCTGGAGCAGACCGCCGTGCAACTTGGACAGTTCGTCGCGCCGCCCAAGGCGCGGATAGCGGTGGACAACACGGGCAACTATCCGGCTGATCCCCAGTGCCCCGGCCTGTCGAGCGTACCGGTGTCCATCGGGGACCGGGTGCCGATGGACTTCATCTTCCAGCATCACCCCTTCAGGCTTACCACCCCCGATCCCGAGCCGCGTTTGGTGCATGCCGGAGCGGACTACCTGGTGGCCTATTGGCTCGGTCGCTACCACGGCCAGCTCACCGATGATGGGCCTGACACCTGTTTGCGCTGGGACGCCGAGTAGCCCAGCAAAGGAGACCACCATGAGCAGAGACACCCTGGCATCGCGACGTGTGAGCGAGCTCCCGAAGTCTGCCATCCACGAGATGACGCGACTGTCCAAAGAGGTCGACGACGTCTCCTTCCTCTCCTGGGCCAAGCCAACCTCCGCCGCGCCTGGGCATATTGCGGCAGCGGCGGTCAAGGCGATTGAGAGCGGTCTGGTGGACGGCTACTCCGAGAGCTCGGGAATGCTCCCGTTGCGTCAGGCTATTGCGGACAAGCTGCGTCGGGACAATGGCATCGATGCCAACCCGGCGCAGATC
>JAUVCD010001069.1 GCA_030590865.1 Myxococcales bacterium
GATGCACTCAGCCTCGACCGCCATCTCGATCCTCTCCCTCGGTCTCGCCGTGACCCTCGGCGCTTGTACCCCCGGAGGCTGTCCCTGGACCGAGGCGGGTGCTGTCTACAGCGACCCGGCTACCGCCTGTCTCGAGCTGGCGATCGACGATCAAGAGGATGCATCGGGAGGTTGCGTCAATCCGGTCATCATTGGGACCAACCATTGCACCGAGGCGCTCACTTTCGCTGCTGCGATCGCAGACGACGGGCAGGTGCGCACCTTCGATCCAGGTGCCGCTGTCGAGATTGAAGTCGATCTCGAGAATGATGCGGTGCGAACCGCAGGCGAGGACGACTATGCATGGGACGTCCCGGCGCAGCTGGGAGACGCAACGATCCACATTCGTTTCGAGACCTGGCTGGATTGAAGCTCCCCTGGGTCGGAATTGCTGAGGCGGCTCTGAAACACAGGCCCCAGCCATTTCGCGGAGGTGGCTCAGCCTCCCTCAGGCCAGGGCAAGTAGGGGTACGTGAAGTCGCCGTCGACGGCGAAGCGCAACAGGTCGTAGGCGTAGCGTAGGAACGGCGTCGGGGGCTCGCCCAGTTCCTCGAGGGTGTGGCGATTGTCGAACACCGTGTCATGGGTCAGGTAGGGCATGAAGACCTTCATGACTGACGCTCCGGGCGCCACGCCCCAGGATCGGGGGGTGGACATGAGCGCCTCGGCGGTGAGCCCGAAGGACCGGTTGAGCCAGGGCATGAACCGGGGCGACCAGGGATGCCCCTGGGCTTGCATGGCGACAGCGATCTCCCGGTAGGTCGGTGACCCGGTGCCGGCGCAGAGCCCGTACTCGAGGTGCTTCGGCTGGTCGGTCATGTGAATGGTGGCGATGGCCTCACCGACCCAGTCCGCCGGGACGATATCCATGCGCCAATCCTCAGAGAATGGCAGCACTGGCAGCTGGGCGAGAAAACAGAACGCCCGCACCATGTCGAACTGGGTGGTCTCGGGAAAGCGGCTGTCACCCATCACCGTGCTCGGCCGCAGGACCGTCCGGGGGACGTCCGGGAGCAGCTCGTGGATCATGTGCTCAGCGAACTTCTTGGTGCGGGCGTAGGGGTCGTAGTCGCTGCGATCCCAGTCGATGGTTTGGTCCTCGAGCACCAGTTCGTGGGAGCGGACGCCGGCGACGGCGTTGGTCGACACGTCGGTGAACCGTCGCAGCCCGTGGTGCTGCTCAGCCTGCAGGGCCAGCTTGATCACCGACAGGGTGCCGCGGAGGTTCACGTTGAAGCAGGCCTTGGCCGACTTGCGGTTGAGTGACGCCGCCACATGGATGACCGACTCCATGCGCTTCACGAGGCGGTCGTGGGCTGTGCGGTCGAGCCCGAGCTCGGGCTCGGTCAGATCGCCGAGGTAGAGCTCACAGGCCGGGAGCACCTGATCGCGAAACTGCTCGAAGCCCATGTGCAGCTGCAACGAATGCCACAGCCGCTGCTTGGCCTCCTCGGGGGAGGTGGCGCGAACGAGCAGTGCGAGCCGGGCCTCTGGGTGGTCCTCGAGCAGTCTGGCCACCACATAGGAACCAAGATAGCCGGTCGAGCCAGTAATGAAGACAGCCATGGCGAACGACTAGGTCGATCTCCCGCCGCCGCCAACGTGATTTGGCTGAGGACGACTCGGCACAGGCTGCGGACGATTGACGGACTACTTCTTCTTCCGCACCCGAGGCAGAACCCCCTTCTGCCCCCGTTGGACTGGCGTGGCTCGCCAGGCTAGCGGGTCAGCCCTCGACGCGGCAGCCAATCCGTTCGGTCGCGATCAGGACGTCGTCGTAGTAGACGGCCTGCTCTTCGGCCTTGTTGGGCGTGTCGTCTCGGTGGTCGTTGAGCGTGCCCCACTCCTGATAGATGGAGAGGCTGACCCGCACCTGATCGACGGC
>JAUVCD010000168.1 GCA_030590865.1 Myxococcales bacterium
CGGCGCCGTGGCACTCGGAGAACTTCTTGCCGCTGCCGCAGGGACACTCTTGATCGTCCAGCACCGACGGATCTTCGTCAGGCGGTGCCATCAGGCCAGGTGAGGACAAGGGCTGGTTCTTCCCGCCATGGGTCGCAATGGCGCCGGCCAGCTCTTGCATGTGCCGCTCCAGATTCTCTTGCTCCAGCTCCTGCTCGTCCTCTGGACGTTTCACCTGGGCCTGCATGACCTTGATCATCACGTTGGACGACACCCGCGCCAGCAGGGTGACGAACATGTTGAACCCCTCTTTTTTGTACTCCTGCTTGGGGTCCTTCTGGCCGTAGCCCCGCAGGCCGATGCCATCCCGTAGATGGTCCATATCGGTGAGGTGGTCCACCCAAGTACGGTCGAGCTCCTCGAGAAAGACGTGGCGAAACACCCGCAACGTCAGCTCGAAGCCGAGGCTCTCTTCGCGCTTGTCGAACTCGACCTCGGCGCGCTCGTAGAGCTCTTGGGCGAGGGCATCGCGGTCGCCATAGTCGGCAATGTCGTCGGGAAGCTCGACGCCGAAGTGCTGCTCGAAACCCTCGAAGATCGCCTGCCAGTCCCAGTCGTCAGGAGGCTTGTTGAGGGGACAGGAGTCCTCGACGATAGCCCCGACGATCCGATCGATGAGATCGAGCAGCCGCTCCCGTTGCTCGGTGAGCGCTTGGGGGAGCAGCTCGATGCACTCGTCGTAGACGTCAACCGCAGACTCGTCCGGATCGATCACCACGCCCCACCGTGAGTACAGCTCCTTGACCAGCGTGTCTCGCTCGACGAGCTTGCCATCGTCGAGCTCATCACGGTCGATGTCTCGAGGCTCGCCTTTTTCGTCCCGCGGTAGGATCGGATCTTCGCAGAACATGCCGAGCAGCATGCTCAAGTCAGGCGCCACTTTGTCGACCAGCCCCTCCATCGGTGTGATCTTGCGCACCCGCCCAGTGGGCTTGCCTTCGTCATCGATCTCGTCGGCGGTGTAGCGCCCTTGCAGCAACTCCTGGCGAAGCTGATAGACGGTGCTGCGCTGGGAGCTCATCACGTCGTCGTATTCGAGCAGGTTCTTGCGAATGTCGAAGTTGCGTTCTTCCACCTTCTTCTGGGCGTTTTCGACACTCTTGGTCACCCAGGGGTGCTCGATCGGCTCGTCGTCGGGCATCCCCATGCGCTCCATCAGGTTCTTCACCCGATCGCCGGCAAAGATGCGCATCAAGTCGTCCTCGAGGGACAAGTAGAAGCGCGACCTGCCAGGGTCGCCCTGCCGGCCGGCGCGGCCACGAAGCTGATTATCGATGCGCCGCGATTCGTGGCGCTCGGTGCCGACGATGTAGAGCCCACCCTGAGCCAGGATTTCCTCTTTTTGGGTCTCGCATTCGACCTCGAGCTTCTCGACGAGCTCCTCGAAGGCCTCCTCTTCTTCCGCTGGATCGCGCCCTTCCTCACGGAACTTGAGCTTGGCGAGCATCTCGGGGTTGCCGCCGAGCACGATGTCCGTGCCCCGGCCGGCCATATTGGTGGAGACGGTGATGGAGCCTTGGCGGCCAGCCTGAGCCACCACGAAAGCCTCGTTCTCGTGGTGCTTGGCGTTCAGAACGCTGTGCTCGATGCCCTTCTTGCTCAAGATGCGAGCGATGGCGGCACTCTTTTCCACGCTCGTGGTGCCCACCAGAATCGGCACGCCGCGCTCGTTATTCTCCAGGATGTCGGCAACCACGGCGGTGAACTTTTCCCGCTCGGTCTTGTAGACGACGTCATCGTCGTCATCCCGGATCATGGGCTTGTTCGTCGGAATGACGGTGCAGTTGAGCTTGTAGGTGCCGTGGAACTCGGACGCCTCGGTATCCGCCGTGCCCGTCATGCCCGCGAGCTTGTTGTAGAGGCGGAACAGATTCTGGAAAGTAATCGTCGCCAGCGTGCGGTTTTCTTCCTTGATGTGAACGTTCTCTTTGGCCTCCACGGCCTGATGGAGACCGTCGGACCACCGGCGTCCGGCCAGCACCCGGCCTGTGAACTCATCGATGATGA
This sequence comes from Myxococcales bacterium, assembly GCA_030590865.1. GTDB lineage: Bacteria > Myxococcota_A > Polyangia > Polyangiales > Polyangiaceae > JAPYTK01. The sequence goes on from JAUVCD010000168.1 coordinate 2,047, forward strand.
GCACCTCGCCGTCCCGCACCATGTAAGTGACGTCCCGCTTGTAGAGCGTGTGGGCCCGCAAACACTGGTTGAGGATGTGCAGCGTCTCGAGGTTGACCGGATCGTAGAGATTGAACCGACCACTCTGGCGGTAGCCACCTCGCTTGTCACTTGCCTCCAAGGCGCCGAGCCCACCGAGCAGTTCCTCCGCCAGCTCGACGCCCTCGTCGGTGAGGGTAACGCTGTGGCCCTTCTCGTCGACCGTGTAGTGCTCCTCGATGCGCAACCGCGGGACGATCTCGTTCACGGTGCGATACTTGACGCTCGACGTTTGCCCCTGACCGCTGATGATCAGCGGCGTGCGGGCCTCATCGATCAGAATCGAGTCAACCTCGTCGACGATGGCGTAGTTTAGCGGGCGCTGGTGATAGTCCAGCGCCGAGAACTTCATGTTGTCCCGCAGGTAGTCGAAGCCGAACTCGTTGTTCTGGCCGTAAGTAATGTCGGCCTGGTAGGCCCGCTCTTTCTCTTCGTCGTCCTGGTTGTTGACCACCGTGCCGACACTGAGCCCGAGGAAGTTGTGGATCTCGCCCATCCACTCGGCGTCGCGCCGCGCCAGGTAGTCGTTGACCGTGATGACGTGCACCCCTTTGCCTTCCAGGGCGTTGAGGTAACAAGGCAAAGTGGCCACCAGGGTCTTGCCCTCGCCGGTCCGCATCTCGGCGATGCTGCCGTTGTGCAGCACCATGCCGCCGATGAGCTGCACGTCGAAGTGGCGCATTCCGAGGGTGCGCTTGCTGGCTTCCCGTACCGCCGCAAAGGCGGGGTTCAGGAGGTCGTCGAGGGTGGCCCCGTTGTCGAGTTGTTCCTTGAATTCCGCGGTCTTGGCCTTCAGCTCGGCGTCGCTCAGTCGCTCGAACTCGGCCTCGAGGTCGTTGATCTTGGCCGCCCGCGGCCGCATCCTCTTGACCGTCCGCTCATGGGAGGTCCCGAACAGTTTCTTGATGTAGGTCAACATGGTCCGTTTGCCCAAAGACGATGCCCAAAGACGATGCCCAAAGACGAGCAGCGCTCACTCTTCCGAACGCGCTTGGCGGGCTGAGCTGTGACTCGTCGCCTCCTGCTTAGCCTGCACCCCGAAGACCGGCAAGCAGGCTGAGAATAATCGTGCAGTTGGAGCAGGTAAGCCCCCTGACGGGCCTACTCTGACGAGCCGTTCTGCCGGCCAAGCATTCACTGGTGACGGGGCCTCAGCACATCAAAGCACCTGCGGTTGCGCTCGCACCGAATCTCGATAGGCTGAGCCGCCATGTCGCGGCACACCCTGAGAAACCGTTATGGCCGTTGGGCCCTAGTGACGGGATCGGCCCATGGGCTGGGGCGGGCATTTGCAGCAGCGCTGGCCGCGGACGGCCTCGATCTGTTGCTCATGGATATCGATGGGGAGGCCAACGAGGCCCTCGCAGATGAGCTTGGTCGCCACCGGGGCGTGCAGATCGAGACCGTGGAGTGTGACCTTCGCGAACCTGCCCTGGCTGAGCGCGCCGCCGAGCTCGCCAGCAGTCATGAGATCGGCACGCTCATCAACAACGTGGGCATTGGTCCCGTGGGGTCCTTCCTGTCCATCGAGCTCGATGATCATCTGCGTACCCTAGAGATCAACTGTCGAGCGACCTTGGTTCTGTCCCACGTGCTCGGACGGATCATGGTCCAGCGAGGCCGGGGCGCCATGGTGATCGTCTCTTCCGGATCAGCGCTGACCGGGTCACCGCTGGTGGCCAACTATGCCGCGACCAAAGGCTACGGCCTGAACTTGGCCATGGGCTTGTGGGATGAGCTGCGGACCGCGGGCGTGGACGTGTTGGCCCTGTGCCCTGGGCTGATCCGCACCCAGGCCACCGAGACCCATCCGCCAAAAATCGAGGCCGCCCCGCTGGTGACCATGCACGAGCCCGAAGCGATCGCCCGAGCAGCGCTCAGCGCGCTCGTCGAGCAACAGGGACCGCTGGTGGTACCGGGCCTGCTCGAACGACTGACCTGGCATGCCTTCGGTCGGCTAGCGCCCCGCAAGCTGACCTTGCGTCTACTCGGCCGCACGCTGCGCCAGCTCTATCCTGACGTGAGCTAGCGATTCACTCGTGACGGATCGCGTAACGCTCGCGGTAGGCCTCGAGCGAGGGCCCGCTCGAGCAGCCGAAAGGTCTTGGGTGACCCGTGCCGGCCACCATAGCCCAGGACAGCGACAGCACTGACCCCTTCGGCCCGCCGTACAGGCACCTCACCGCTCGTGGACAACGTCCCCCTCAGCCACCATGATGACTATCCCATGGGACCGACCTGCCTCAACCTACCTGCCACCCGACTCGTCCTGGCGGCCGTCGCGCTCCTCGCGCCTGCCCTCTTGGCACCCACCGCAGGCGCCCAAGCCCCGCCGGCACCATCACGCACCACCACGAGCGACGCATTGAAGATCCCCTACACCCTCTATTCGCTGAAGAACGGATTGACCGTCATCCTCCACGAGGACCACTCCCAGCCGTTGGTGGCGGTCAACGTCAGCGTCAAGGTCGGGTCCCGGGACGAACCACCCAAGCGAACTGGCTTCGCTCACTTGTTCGAGCACTTGATGTTCATGGGCACAACCCGGGTGCCAGAAAAGATGTTCGACGAGTGGATGGAGACCGAAGGCGCCTGGAACAATGCTTGGACGAGCGAGGACCGCACGGGCTACTACGCGGTCGGCCCGAGTCACACGCTACCCCTGTTGTCGTGGCTGGAAGCGGATCGCCTGGGCACGTTGGGCCACCAGATCGATCAAGCCAAGCTCGACGCACAACGGTCGGTCGTCAAGAACGAGCGCCGGCAGCAGATCGAAAACGAACCTTACGCCAAGGTCCGGTTGCGGTTGCCCGAGTTGCTGTTCCCCCCAGGCCACCCTTATCACCATCCGGTGATTGGGTCTCACGCCGATCTGGAGGCTGCTACGGTCGCCGACGTACGTGCGTTCTTCGCCCAATGGTACGTGCCTCAGAACATGTCATTGGTGGTGGCGGGGGACTTCAATCCTCAGAAGATTCGCCCGCTAGTCGAGCGCTACTTCGGATCGCTGAAGAAGGGCCCCCCCCTGCCGAGCCGGCGCAGTCCAGAGCAGCCCGCCAAGCTCGAGCGCGTGGTTCGCGAAACCCTGAAAGACAACGTGACGCTCTCGAAGGTCGTCATGGCGTGGCTGAGCCCGGCGGCCTACGCACCAGGCGACGCCGAGCTCGACGTCTTGTCGGAGATCCTCACGTCCGGCAAGGCGAGTCGCCTCTACAAGGCCCTGGTCTACGACCAACAGCTCGCCCAGCAGGTGAGCGCCCGCCAGTCCTCCAAGCGCTTGCGCTCCCACTTCGTCATCGAAGCCACCGCCCGTCCCAACGTCTCGCTCGACCAGATCGAGAAGGCCATCGACGCCGAGCTGGAGAAGCTGCGCAGCGAGGCAATGAGCGAGCAAGAGCTACAGCGAGCCAAGAACCAGTATGAGACCGGGTTCGTAGCGCGGATGCAGTCACTGGAAACCCGAGCGAGCTTGCTCAACAGCTACTACGCCCATCAAGGCAACCCGGGCTGGGCTGGCGCCGATCTGCAACGCTACCTCGATGTCACAACCGCCGGGACGCTCCAGACGGCTCAACGGGTGCTCGACCCGAACCGCCGCGTCATCATGCACGTGGTGCCCAAGCAAAAAGGCGCTGCCGGCGTGGGAGGGGCGACTCAATGAAAGGCTGGCACGAGATGGTGGCGCTGCTGTCTCTGCTGGGTGCCTGTGCTGCAGGTTGCGGAGCGAGCGCGACCACCGGAGCAGGAAAGGAAGGAGCGCCGGGAGTGATGACTGAACCCGATCCTCTAGGAGAACGCCCCCAGCTGGCGGCTCCGACGCCCTACCAGGCGCCAGCACCGGTGGTCTACCAGACCAAACAAGGCATCGCCGTTTGGCTGCTCGAGCGGCCCAGCCTGCCCATGGTCTCGCTGGCCCTCTCGCTGCGCTGTGGATCGGCCAACGACCCGCCGACCCAGCCTGGCTTGGCCCACATCACCGCCTCGATGCTCGACGAAGGGGCCGGCGACCGGGGCGCCATCGCCATTTCATCGGCCATCGACGACATCGGCGCCTCGCTGCGAACCCGGGTATCCCTCGACGGAAGCCGGGTCAAGCTCACGGTGCTCAAGCGGCACCTCGACGAGGCCTTCGCGATCTTCGGTGACGTGGTGGCACGGCCACGTTTCGACCCCCAAGAATGGCAGCGGGTGCGGGAGCTCTGGCTCAACCAGCTGCGCAAGAGGGCCGACCATCCCCGGGCCGTGTCCAGAGTGCTGAGCCGTGCCGTGGTCTACGGACCAGACACGCCTTACGGCCACCCGACGGCGGGCCAGCTCGACAGCGCCAAGTCGACGAAGCTGTCGGAGATCAAGGCGTTCTACGAGGAGCACTGGCGCCCCGATCAGGCCCTCCTGGTGGCGGCAGGCGCCATCACCAGAGCCGAGCTCGATCGGTTGATCGAAGGCAGCTTGTCCGATTGGAAAGCGCCGAACACGCCCCTCGGCACGCCTGCTGCACCATCCCAGCCCCGGGACCAGCTGCCCAAGCTGGTGCTCGTCGACCGCCCCGATGCACCGCAAGCAGTGATCACCATCGTGGCCCCTGGGATCGCTGCTGCTGATCCCGTCGCGCCGCTGCTCGACCTGCTCAACACCGCGCTCGGTGGGTCGTTCACCTCGCGGCTGAACCAGAACCTGCGGGAGGACCACGGCTGGACCTACGGTGCCGGGTCAGCCTTCATCGAATCCCGCGGAGTAGGCCCCTTCTTAGCGACCTCCGCGGTGTTCACCAACGTGACCGGTCAGGCGATCCGCGAAATGCACGGGGAGATCGAGAAGCTGGCCAAGGACGGGCTTACCGACTCGGAGTACATCAAGGTTCGGGCACGGGACTTGACCGACCTGATCGAGACCCACGAAACCGTCGACAGCCTGGTGGGCAGGCTCACCTCGCTGGGCGTGCTCGACCTTCCTCCGAGCTTCGACGCCCAAGCAAGCCGGGCGCGACAGGCGGCCTCCCAGGCGGTGCTAGGCCAGCTCGCCCACAAGTATCTCGACATCAACCGTGCCTGCACCATCGTGGTTGGCCCGCGAGCCCCACTGCACACCCAACTGCTGGCCCTGGACATGGGCGAGCCTGAGATCTGGACGCCTGAAGGCCGTCCAGCCCCCAAACCCGACAAACCATGAAAGGGCGTGCCTCCGGCGACTTTGCCCAGTCAGCCGTGGTTCGGTACCAGCAGTGAATAGCCTGAGTAGCCTCATGACCGGTCATCACTCGTGCCGCAACCGCGCCTTCACCTTGGTGGAGATCATGATCGTCGTGGCCATCATCGGCGTAATCGCAGCGCTGGCGGTCTACGGTGTGAGCCGCTACCTGCGAAGCGCCAAGGTGGCAGAGGCCAAACAGTCGGTCGGCCAGATTGCACGGGGCGCCGTCGGCGCCTACGAGCGGGAGCGATCACCCTCCGAGCTGATGGCGGAGGGCGGGCAGTCCGTCGCGGTGTCCAACGCCCTGTGCGAATCCGCCACGCCGATTCCGGCGACGGTCCCCAAGGGAACGAAATACCAGCCCAGCTCGGCGGCAGGACAGGGTTTCCAGACTGGAGACTCCGAGACAGGCTGGAAGTGCCTCATGTTCGAGATCTCGCAGCCCATCTACTTCCGCTACAGCTACACCAAGAATGGCGCCACTGCGGCACCCAACAACCCTGGGGCCTGTACCGCAGACTGTTTCGAAGCCGGGGCCAATGGGGACCTCAACGGTGACGGTGCGTTGAGCTCTTTCGCCATGACCGGGCAGATCAATGCTCAGACCGGCGCCCTCCTCACGGCCACGCAGATCTACAGCACCTCGGAAGACGAGTAGCGAGTGTCATGGCACAGCAGGTGGCCCATTGGGAGCCGGTCATCGGGCTGGAGATCCACGCCCAGCTGCTGACCCGTACCAAGCTGTTCTGCGGCTGCGAGACCAGCTTTGGCGATCCGCCTAACACTCACTGCTGCCCCGTCTGCCTCGGCTTGCCCGGTGCGCTGCCGGTGCTCAATGCCGAAGCGCTCCAACTAGCAGTCCGCGCAGCCCTCACGCTGGGCTGCACCATCAAGCAGCGCAGTGTCTTCGCCCGGAAGCACTACTTTTATCCAGACCTGCCCAAGGGCTATCAAATCACCCAGTTCGATGAGCCCTTGGCGGGTCATGGTGCGCTGGTCATCCCAGACGGTCAGCGACAGCTCAGCGTCGGCATCACGCGAATCCATCTCGAGGAAGACGCGGGCAAGAACGTGCATCAGGTGGATGGCGACACAGTGGTCGACCTCAATCGAGCGGGCACTCCGCTAATCGAGATCGTCTCCGATCCGGTGTTGCACACGCCGGCTCAGGCCCGGCAGGTGATGCGCCAGTTGCGGGAGGCTCTCCTGTTCGCCGGTGTCAGCGCGGGCAGCCTGGAGCAGGGCGGCCTGCGGTGTGATGCCAATGTGTCAGTGCGACGGCGAGGCAGCTCGGGGCTCGGGGCTCGGGTGGAGCTCAAGAACATCAACTCGTTTCGATTCGTTGCTGACGCGCTGGACGTCGAGCTCCGTCGACAGATCGAGCTGCTCGAGCAAGGCCATGTGGTCAGGCAACAGACCCGTGGCTACAACTCGGACCGCCGTGAAAGCTATCTGCTTCGCGACAAGGAAGGGGATCACGACTACCGCTACTTCCCTGAGCCCGATCTGCCTCCGCTAGTGATCGACGAGGCGCTGATCCGCGACGTTGAGGCCCACTTGCCCGAGCCGCCGGCGACCAAGCGCCGCCGGTTCGTCGAAGATCTCGGGCTGACCGTGTACGCTGCCGAGGTGCTGACCAGCCACCCCCGTATTGCATCATTCTTCGAAGAGACGGCGCTGCTCTCAGGCAAGCCGGCAGAGACAGGCAAGGTCGTCCAGCGCGAGCTGTTGGGCGACGTGACCATCGACGGCCTGGCCGCAGACTTTCCGGTGAGCCCAGAGCAGCTCGCCGACCTGGTCCGGTTGCGCGCCAGCGGAGCGATCAGCGGGCCCCAGGCGAAACGAGTTTACGCCACCATGAAGGGCACGGACCGGGGGGCCGCCGAGATCGTGACATCCCTCGCACTTTCGGTGGAGAGTGACGAGGCTGCGCTGGCCGAGATCGCCCAGCAGGTCGTCGCCGCTCACCCCGAGCAGGTCGCACGCTACCGGACGGGCAAGCGGGGCTTGCTCGGTTTCTTCGTAGGCCAGGTGATGAGAGCAACCGATGGGCGCGCCGAGCCCAAGCTCGCGAGCGCTCTACTTGCCGCCGAGCTGGGCGAGCCCGAAGAGGCGGTCTCGCCGCCCAGAAAGACAGCGCCACGAAAGGAGCGGGACGAGTGAGCCAACAGGCACGGAAGCTGCTCCGGGTCGGTACGCGCGGCACAGCTTGCGTCGGCGCCACGATTGGGGCCCTGGGCTGCTACCACGCCATCCGGCGGTTTCGTCCGCAGGCCGAGCACCATGAGATCATGCACCAATGGCTCGCCCGTTGGGCACGAACCAGCTTGCGCATCCTCGGCGTGCGCCTCCACGTCGAAGGTCAACAGGGGAAGCGCAACGAGCTCTATCCAGGTCGAGGCCCGGACGGCGTGGGGCGGGTATTCGTAATGAACCACCGCTCTGGCCTGGACATCCCCGTGACTCTGGCCCTCGCCAAGGCCCACCTGGTGAGCCGACACGATCTGGCCGCCTGGCCGCTGGTCGGCCACGGCGCCAGAACCATCGGCACGCTCTTCGTCGACCGGTCATCCATGCGCAGCGGTGCGACGGTGCTCAGAGCCATTTGTCGCACCCTCGACGAAGGCTGTGGCGTGATCATTTTCCCCGAAGGCACAGCCTTTGCCGGCGACGACGTGCGTCCCTTTCGGCCTGGCGCCTTCACTGCGGCGCAGCGCACCGGCGCCGAGATCGTCCCTATCGGCATCGCCTATGCTGACGCCGAGGCAGCTTTTGGCGACGAGTCCTTCGGCGACCACCTCCAGCGCGTGGCGGGAATGGACGAGCTGCAGGTCGCACTCCAAATCGGGCCACCCATCCAGGCCGCTAGCCATAGCGCCGTGGAGCTCCGCAACCTGACCAGACAGGGGGTGCAAAAGCTGGTCGGACAAGCACGGAGACGGCTGGAGGTGATGGCTGCAGCCGCGAAGTGATAGGCTCAGCTGACGAGGAGCTTTTCGATTATGCGACCTGTACAAATCGGCTTGATGTCAGCCCTGGGAACACTGGCCCTAGTGGGCCTTGGTTGGAGTGCCGGCTGCTCGTCCGAGTCGGACACAGAAGGAACCGGTGGCGGCACGACCACCACCACGACCTCCACGACCTCCACCACGACGCCGAGCTCGTCGGGAACCGGTGGGGAAGGTGGGGCGCCGATCTGCGAGCCAGCAGAGATGACCGGGTTCACCCACGACTGGAAACCCTCGGCGGGCCTCTATCAGGACCTCTGCTCTTCCGCTCAGGTCGACGAGCTCTTCAGCGCTTGCCTCGAGACGGGCTCGGACCAACAGGCCTGTGACACCTTCACCAACGCCAACCAGGACTGCGTCACCTGCGCCATTTCGACACCTGACATGGAGATTCAATCCCCGGTCGTGGTCTGGGAACAATACGACGGTCTCGCAGACCACAACATGGGCCCCTGCGTTTCCGCCTTCGAGAACGACGACTCGACGGACAGCTGCGGCGCCACCATCGACGCAGCGACCCAATGCGCCCGGGAGGCCTGCCTCGAGAACTGCGCCCCTTACGAAGGCAATGCAGACATCGCCGAGCTCCTCACCTGTATCGACGACGCCGGCGCCGGCGACTGCCAGATCTTCCAGGCCGCCGCGGACACCTGCTTGGCCGCCCTGGTGGGCCACGGCGATCCGGTGGACGCTTGCGTCTGGGATGAGGACAACGAGAGCTGGTTCGTCTACGCCAAACGGCTGGTCACCGCCCACTGTGGCTCAGACCCAGGGACCGGAGGCGCCGGTGGCACAGGAGGTGCCGGCGGCGCGGGCGGAAACTGACCGAGCCAACGGTCGGTCAGCCCGCGAGGCTTGCCAGGATGTGCCACAGGAGCGGACGAGACTCATCCCCTGTGGTTGAGCTGCCCAAGGGGCTCGGGCGGTATCCGCATCCAGAAGGTCGCCCCCTGTCCAACGGCATTCTCGAGTTCCAAGGTGCCCCCATGGGCTTCCACGATCCGCTTCACGATAGGCAGCCCCAAACCAGTGCCGGTCGGGCGGGTCGAGAAAAAGGGCTCGAAGATGTTGTGACGGAGGCCAGTGGGAATGCCACCAGCTTCGTCTTGGACGCCAATGGCAATCCAACCGGGCCTGTCCGACTCACGCCGCACGATGACCCGCACGGCCCCGTCACCATCTGACGACTGAACGGCATTGACGATCAGGTTGACCAGCGCACGACAGAGCCCATCCATACTGCCCGTGATGGGTGCAAGCCCCTGTTCGACATCCGTGTCAATTGGACGATCGAGATTACTGAGCTGACCCTTGGCCACATCCAGCAGCGCCACGTCCACCAGCGCGTTGGGATGGAAAGGTCGCTCGGACAGCCGCCCCGTTTGAGAGAACAGCAACAAATCGTCGACGAGCCGGGCCAGCCGATCCGTCTCTTCTTGCAGCATCTCGACCAGAGGAACGAGGGGCTCTGAGCCCCGTGACCTGCTGGTGTGGCGACGGAGCGACGACGCCACATTGGATAGCACCGCGAGGGGGTTGCGAATCTCGTGGGCCAGGCTGGCTGACAGCTGTCCCAGATCCGCCATCGGTCGCAAACGGTGAGTCTCATCGGTGGCCCAGTCGAGCTGCTCGGTGCTCTCGGAGAGGTCGCCTGCCAATTGCTCGAGATGGCGATTGGCTTCTCGTAGCGCCACGGCCTGCTCGCGCAGCCGTTGGCGGGACCGCTCGAATTCTCGCAAGAAACCCATGGCCACAACCAGCACCATGAACATGAAGCCGTGCTCGACGATGTAAACGGACCGAATCAAGTCCGCCGCCAGCAACATGTCGTTGAGCGAGAGCAATGCCAGGACGCACAGCGCCAATAGAAAGAACGTGTGGACCAAACGATCCTCGCGCTCGCTGCGCAAGAGCAACAGACAGCCGCCACCAGCCGCGACCATAGAGAAGACACTACCCAGGGTGCCCCAATAGGTCAGCCGGTACTCGTGGAGGTGGAACGGACCAAAAAAGAGCGTGAACTCCTTGATGTGAGGCTGAGCATAGTCGAGGGACCCACCGGCCACCGCCAGGATGGCGAACCCCACCGCCGCCGCGCCGCTCACCGCGGTGTACCGTCGGCGAGCCGGGGTGGGTAGTCGTCGACGAGCCAACCCCAGGTGGAAGATAGCAACCGCAGCCAGCGGCAAAGAGGCCATGATGATGCGGCCGGGCACGAGGATGCTCGCAAAGTCGTCGGCAAGGTAATGAGCCGCCCGAGCGACTGAGTGGATGAGCAGAAAGAAGCACACCGCCGCGAAGAGGAAGTACTCCTGCTTCCGACCGAAGTGCAGGTAGGTCAGGAGCATCGAGACGGCGATGATCCCGTAAACGATCGCCCATGCGACGATTATGCCGGCGAGGAAATCCATACGCTCAGCCCCAAAGGCGACGTCGAGTCGACCGTCAGACTCAAATGATCGACCGAAGGACGAGGCCTCGTCAAGGACAGCGCGCGGACCAGCTATCGGCCACCTGGCGCGGCACCAGAACCCTCACGCCCCCGGTCCGAACCGCCAACCCAGAGATGCCGCCTCGGCCTGGCAGCAGAGATCGTGGTGCGGAGGCTCGGACGGGACGCAGAGGAACCGATCGAAGGCGCTCGACAGGTCACGGCGCAGCTGGTGCACCGCGCTGCCTTCGAGCGTGGCGTCGAGCTCCGCGCGAAGGTCGTCGCAGGCGAACACCAGGCAGGCGCTCGGCCGGTCCGCGGGCTCGAGGGAGCAACCTGTGGGACCACGAAAGGCACAGCCTGCGAACGCCGAGGACGGTACCGGGAGTCGCCCCGCCCGCGCCCCGCCAAGCTTGAGAGCTCGCACCTCCTGGGTCGTGAAGACGGCGCTCGTTGCCGTGCCACAGCAACGCCCGCCGGTCCAACGACCTGCTGGCGGCGGACAATTGCGCGCGCAGGCGGCGCAAGCGGTCACATCGCCGAACGCCGCGGCCAAGCGGGTCTTGAGGTCTCTCAGTCTGATGGCGAGATCACGCTCGGCAAGGGTTGCTTGCCCACCGTCAGGTTGGCCCGCGAAGCGCACCCGCAACTGGGCGAGGTCCACGGCCCGTCGGACCCCGTAGCGCCGTGCTTCGAATAGCTGCCGCAAAGAGATGAACACCAGGACCAAGCTTAGACCAGTGACGCCCCAAGTGCGCGCCCGGTCTCAGGTGGACCATGGAGATGAGCCAGGCCGAAAGGATGCGGCGGCCCGCGAACCGCGGAGTGCTCGACCCGGAGCAATGTCGGTTGACGGGAGAGAGGCAAGGCATGAGGGTGAGCGCAGCCGATCCATCTGCCACCCAATGCCCCAATGCCCCTTGCACCGCTGACCGACCCTCCGAGCCGAGTCGAACGCCTACGCAGGCTGTCGGTGGCCCTCCCCCTTGCGACATTCCTCGGCTCCGCCCTGATGGCCTGCAACGCGGTGCAGACCGCTAGCCTGGTGGTGAAACCCCTGTCGCGCCACGCATTCCGTCGCATCAACCGCCAGACTGCCGACACCTGGTGGGGCCTGTGCGTCACCGCCGCAGAACGGTTGCACGACACCCAGATCATCGTGACCGGCGACGATGTGCCACCGCTGGAGAACGCGGTGATCGTCGCCAATCACCAGCAGATGCCAGACATCACCCTGCTCATGCAGTTCGCCCGAACCAAAGGCCGGCTCGGCGACCTGAAGTGGTTCGTCAAGAAGGCGCTCAAATACGTTCCTGGCGTGGGCTGGGGCATGGTGTTCTTGGATTGCTTGTTCGTCGAGCGCCGCTGGACCGACGACCAAGAGGCCATTACCCGTACCTTCGATCGAATCGTGAGCGACCGCGTACCGTTGTGGCTGGTTTCGTTCGTCGAAGGGACCCGCGTTAGTCCCGAGAAACTGGCTGCAGCGCAAGCCTATGCCCGCGAGCGTGGTCTGACGCCGCCCGACCACGTTCTGATCCCGCGCACCAAAGGTTTCGTGGCCTCGGTCCAGGGGCTCCGCAGCCACATCGACGCGGTCTACGACGTGACCATCGGCTATGAGGAGGGCGTGCCCAGTCTCTGGCAATACCTCAACGGGCTGGTCACCCATGGACACCTCCATGTGCGACGGTACCCAGTGGCTGAGCTACCGAAGGACCCCCAGGAGCTGGCCACATGGTTGTTCGATCGGTTCCGCGAAAAAGACGCCTTGTTGGCTCATTACTATCAGCACGGCGCGTTTCCGACTGGCCCAGGCGCGAGCGCTGAGCGCCGTCCTGGCTAGCGACGGCTGGGGCTAGCGGAGGGAGCTGCTGGTGCGGCCGGCCACCGAGTAGCGGAAGCTCTGATCAGGGCGCGTCGGGCTGAAACACTACCGGTGAGCCGGGCGCTCCATTGTGCACGTAACCGTTGCCGTACCAGACGAAGAACTCGGGCGCGACATACCCATCGAGCACCAGCTCAATCTCGACGAGCGCTCCCGGGTTGGTGGAGAACTCCACCGCATCGCTGTAGTAGGCGGTATCCGCATAGAAGGAGAAGGCGTCCGCCGCGTATTGGTCCACGTTGTCCCAATCCTCGAGATCG
>JAUVCD010000921.1 GCA_030590865.1 Myxococcales bacterium
CGGTCCGCGCCATGATCCCGCGCTACACCCCGAAGCCCTTCGCAGAGCTCTGGTCGTCATCGAAGAAATACGCCACCTGGCTCGAAGTGGAGCTGGCCGCCTGTGCGGCTATGGAGCACGCCGGCATCGTTCCTGAGGGCACGGCCCAGCGCATCGCTGACGCCAAGGTCACGCTCCACCCCGCGCGGATCGACGAGATCGAGCGCACCGTCAAGCATGACGTGATCGCCTTTCTGACCCACGTCGAGGAGCTGGTGGGTGAGGACGCCCGCTGGCTCCACTTCGGCATGACCTCGAGTGACGTGCTCGATACCAGCTTCGCGCTGCTCATGGTGCGGGCGACCGACCTGCTCATCCCGCGGCTCGATGGGCTGATCGATGCTCTGACCGATCGGGTGAAAGAGCACCGCGCCACGCCGATGATTGGACGCAGCCACGGCATGCACGCCGAGCCCACCACCTTTGGAATGGCCCTGGCCAGCCATCTGGCCGAGCTCAAGCGGGGCCGCCTCAGGCTGAAGGAGGCGCGGCGAGAGATAGCGGTAGGCAAGATTGCCGGGGCCGTCGGCACCTACGCCCACCTGTCCCCTGAGATCGAGGCGCGGGCCTTGGGCGCTTTGGGGCTCGAGCCCGAGACGGTGGCCACTCAGGTCGTCGCCCGGGATCGCCACGCCGCGGTTTTCGCGGCGTTGGCGCTGATCGCTGCAGGCATCGAGCGGCTGGCCATCAACGCGCGTCACTGGCAGCGGACCGAGGTGGGTGAGGCCGAGGAGGCCTTCACCGTGGGCCAGAAGGGCTCGAGCGCCATGCCCCACAAGCGCAATCCCATCGCCAGTGAGAATCTCTGCGGGCTGGCTCGGGTGGTGCGTGGCGCCCTCACGCCGGCGCTGGAGAACATCCCGCTATGGCACGAACGGGACATCTCCCATTCGTCGACCGAGCGAATGATCGCTCCCGATGCGACCACCACACTGGGATTCATGCTCGAACGGGCCACCCGACTGGTGGCGGGCTTGGTCGTCTATCCCGACAAGCTGGAGAACAACCTGAGGCTGACCGGCGGGCGCTGCTTCAGTGAAGGCGTGTTGCTCGGCTTGGTGCGTGCGGGCAAGGCCCGGCAGGAGGCCTACAGTATCGTCCAACGAGCCGCCATGAAGGCCTTCGCAGGCGAGGGGAGCTTCCAAGAGCTGCTGGCGAAGGATCCGGACGTGACGGCGGCTCTGTCCGCTGAAGAGTTGGCGCACTGCTTCGACCACTCCCACACGTTGCGTCACACCGGGACGGCCATCGATCGGGCGCTGCAAGCGCCGTGATGGCCGGCTGGCACGTCGACCATCCTTTCAGTGCTTGGCGATCCAGCTGGCGATGTCCTGGATGACCTCTACTGCGACGTGTCCGGGTCGCTGGTATTCGGTGGGTGAGCTAGGCCCGGCGCCTGTCATGAACAGGTGGTTGAGCTGACGGTAACGCTTGAGCGTTCCGTTGGGTTTGCCGCCCAGCGCCCGCTGCCAGCCGGCAAAGTCCTGGAGGGTGACCTGATAGTCCCGGTCACCGTGCAGCACGAGGATCGGTCGGGTCTCGGTGGCCAGCTCTTGGGCCGGGCGGTGGCTTGCGAGATCGAGCCAATAGGGGGCCGCCAAGCCGAGCGGGAGGTCGGCTCGGGCCACCTGGCTGCCTGGCCTGAGGGCCTTGACTCGAGCCGCCTGGGCTTCGATCTTACTGATGATCTGTCGCTCAGCCTCCGAGAGTCGTCCGTCGAGCAAGCTGAGGTGCCGGATCTGGCGCAAGACGGTGTCTTCGAGAGGGACGGTCGCGCCGGCCAGAATGATGAATCCCCGGTTCTCAGAGTCAGCTCTGGCGATTCGCGGGATCGCCATGCCCCCTAGGCTATGACCCAGCACGAACACCCGTCGCGGGCTGACACCATCGGTGGCCCTCAGTAGCTTGGCGGCGGCCACGGCGTCGGCGATGGTCTCTTGCTCGAGGGTGAGGTTGTCGCCGAGCTCTCGCGCCAAGGCTTGCCCGTGCCGCCTGGTTCGCTTCTCGTAGCGGAGCACGCCGATCCCCTGGGACGCGAGCCCGAGGGCGAGATCGGTAAGCGGCTTATTGGGTCCCAGCGTTCCGTCTCGATCGACTGGGCCCGAGCCGTGGACCAGCACCACGGCGGGGCAGGGCCGTCCTGTTCGGGGCATGGTCAGAGTCGCCGGCAAGGCCCATTGGCCGCTGCCCACTGAGGCCTGCGACTCCTTCAGCCGGTCGAGGGCGGCATAACTAGGCGGCCTGTAGCGAGGACCCGCAGCAGCGGCGCTCGCCGGTGGGGTGCCGGTCCCACAGGCTGCGATGAGGCAGGCGATGAGCAGCAGTGGCGCACAGCGGCTGTTCTCGTCCATCCTGCAACCTCGCCGCGCTGGCCTGCCTCTGTCCCGCGGCACTAACGTAGATCAGCCAGGTGAGCGAGCAAGCTGCTCCGGTAGTCATCCATCGGCTCACGCAACCGTGCGGCGCGATCGAGCCACCGGCGTTCAGCAGCCTGGTCCCCCCGCCAGCGAGCGGCTTCAGCCCGGGCGAGCATCGCGCGGATCGGGACGCGGCGGTGCTCGTCATGCAGCACC
Source organism: Myxococcales bacterium (assembly GCA_030590865.1). Taxonomy (GTDB): domain Bacteria; phylum Myxococcota_A; class Polyangia; order Polyangiales; family Polyangiaceae; genus JAPYTK01. The sequence continues at coordinate 2,613 of JAUVCD010000921.1, forward strand.
CGGTCGAGCCACACCTCCACGTCCACGTCGTCAGGGACCACCTGGCCGGCCACGGCCATCACCGCCGGCAACACGGCCGGTTGGGGATCACCCATCCTCAGGCTCCAGCGCAGCGCCTGGCGCTCGTCCTCTTTCGCGGTCGCCAGCTCGAGCCATTGGGCCAACCGGTCGAGATCCTTCTCCCTCGTCTCTCGCAGCAGGGCGAGCACGTCGGCGCCTTTGTCGACTTGCAAGGCCAGCGCGCCCCACAGCCATGCCGCTGCCTGCCGGTCGGCCGTTCTCTCTTGGGGTGAAACATAGCCTGGGCGGTCCTCGCCAGGCGGTTTGGCCTCCGCTTGCAGGGCCTCGACGAAGGCCTGCTCGGCCGAGCGAT
>JAUVCD010000735.1 GCA_030590865.1 Myxococcales bacterium
TCAACCTGGCGCTGGCGCAGCACGGCGCCAGCGATAGCGCAGACTTTTCCTTCGCCGGAATGACGGATCGTGCGATCACCCGACAGGGCCTGACGCGCGCCCATTTGGAGCCTAGCGAGACGCTCATCGACCAGGTGCTCAAGAGCTACCTCGCGTTGCTCCACCAGACGGTCACCGCCGTGCCAGATGACCAGTACCGCATCCACGACGGCGTGATCGCTACGCTGGATCGGTGCACCTCCGCGCCGGCCTTCGCTGTCGGCCTGGGCACCGGCAACATCGAGAGAGGCGCACAAATCAAGCTGGCACGGGTCGATCTGGCCCGGCGCTTCGCCTTCGGCGGCTTCGGCAGCGACGCCGAGGACCGGGCCGAGCTGATTGGCATCGGCGCCGAGCGCGGCGCCGCACGGCTCAACCGCCCGGTGGGAGACTGTCGCATTGTGGTCATTGGAGACACACCCAAGGACATCGCAGCCGCCAAGGCCATCGGCGCCGAATCCTTCGCGGTGGCCACCGGGCCGGTCACCTTTGAGACGCTGGCCGCAGAGGCCCCAACCCACCTCCATCCCAGCCTGGCCGCGCCAGGGGCCCAGGCGGCGCTGATGGGCCCCTCCGATTGAGGAGGAGCCACCTACTGGCACGAATCGTGCAGTTTTTCAGTCTGCTGCTCATTGACGCTCGCCCTTCGATTGACTAGGCCCACACTCCCCACGAAGGCGCGCACCAGCCTCTAACCAGGCGTCATCGAGCCCCCAGAGGTCTGTCGGTGTCGTGCCCCCGTCACCGGTGTGACGCGGAACCTCGAGGGGAACCGCAAGGAACCATAACCGACATGCCCACAGCAAATCACGACAGCTCAGAGAACGACAGCGGCGCCGAGACCTTCGCCGCCATCTTCGAAGCCACTGCCGACAGCGACGCCTTCGCCAAGGAAGGCGAGATCGTCGCCGGGACCATCGTACAAATCGACCGCGATTTCGTGATCGTGGACATTGGTGGCAAGAGCGAGGGCGTCATCCCGCTCAAGGAATTCGGCGACTCGGATGAAGAGGGCAAGCCCGCCGTAGCCGTAGGTAGCAAAGTCGACGTCTTCGTCGAGAGCCGTGAGTCGGATGATGGGCTGCTGCGCATCTCGAAAGAGAAGGCCGATCGCCTCAAGGTGTGGGACGACATCTCGGCAGCCTGCGAGCGGAACCAGCTCATCGAGGGCACCATCAGCCAGCGCGTCAAGGGCGGGCTTTCGGTGACCATCAAGGGCGGCGTCAAAGCCTTCCTGCCTGGCTCTCAGGTGGACCTCAGGCCCATCCGGAACTTGGATCGCCTCATCGGCCAGACCCTCGAGTTCAAGGTCATCAAGTTCAACAAGAAGCGGGGCAACATCGTTCTGAGCCGCCGCGTGCTGCTCGAGCAAGAGCGCGACGAGCTCAAGGCCAAGACCCTCGAGACGCTTCATGAGGGCATGACCGTCGAAGGCACCATCAAGAACATCACCGAGTACGGCGCCTTCGTCGATCTCGGTGGCATCGACGGGTTGCTGCACATCACCGACATGAGCTGGGGTCGAGTCAACCACCCGAGCGAGGTGTTCAACGTCGGCGACAAGGTAGAGGTCAAGGTCCTCAAGTACAACGCCGAGACCGAACGGGTATCCCTGGGCCTCAAGCAGACCATGGAGGACCCCTGGAATCACGCGACCGAGGCCTATCCGCCGGGCAAGAAGATCTCCGGCAAGGTCATGTCGATCACCGATTACGGCGCCTTCGTCGAGATCGAGCCTGGCATCGAGGGCTTGATCCACGTCAGCGAGATGAGCTGGACGAAGAAGATCAAGCATCCCTCCAAGCTGCTCGAAATCGGCCAGGTGGTGGAGTGCCAGGTTCTCGAGGTGGACTCGAGCGCCAAGCGCATCAGCCTAGGCCTCAAGCAGCTCGAGCCCGATCCCTGGGAGCTGTTCACCGAGCAGTACCAGCCTGGCGACCGCATCACCGGCAAGATCCGCTCCATCACCGACTACGGCGTCTTCGTCGGCATCGAAGATGGCGTGGACGGCATGGTGCACAAGACCGACCTGTCCTGGACGGTCCGGCTCAACAACCCGGCCGATCTCTACACCAAGGGCACGACCCTGCAGGCCATCATCCTGTCGATCAACCACGATGAGAAGAAGGTCTCACTAGGCGTCAAGCAGCTCTGGGACGACCCCTGGCCGACCCTGCTCACCGAGTACCCCATCGGCCGTGTCGTCGAGGACGCGGTGATCATGAGCGCCTGCGACTATGGCTGCTTCATTCGCCTCCGCGAGGGCGTCGAAGGGCTCGTCCCCATGCAGGACATGGTCGAGACCGAGGAAGGCCTCAAGGCCAACCAGGTCATTCAGGTAGAGATCTCGAGCGTTGATACGATGGATCGGCGCGTCTATCTCAACATGAAGAACATCGGCTCCGACAAGGAAGGGGCCGCGCAGCGCCAGAAGAAGGCTTTGAAAGCACAAGCCGATGCGACGCCAGGCACCATTGGTGACCTCATCAAGGAGAAGCTCGGCGGCAAGCTCGATACGATGAAGAAGGACGACGAGGACGGCGAGGACGGCGAGGACGGCGAGGACGGCGAGGACTGAGGAGGGAACGCCCCCCAGGACGTTCAAACACCGTGCGTGCAAGCACCGTTCGCACCGCTTCATTGGCGCTACTATTGTGCGGAGCTGCTCTGACCCTGAGCAGCTCCGCAGGAGCACAGCCCTCCCCCGATCCAGACCCCTGGTTCGGACCTGACAAGGCCCTGCACTTCGGTGCCGGCTTCGGGTTCAGCGCCGCGGGCTACGGGCTGGGAGTGGCAGGCTTGCATGACCGCTGGGCTGGCGTGGCGCTGGGCGCCGGCCTGGCCCTGGCGGTGGGCGCCGCCAAAGAAGGAATCGACGCCACCGGTTTCGGATCCCCGTCGTGGCGCGACTTCGCTTGGGTCGCGGTGGGCACGGCGCTCGGCTTGGGGGTCAGCGTCACCTTCGACGCGGCGCTGAGAGGCGCTGAGCTCTAGCCCCAATCCGACATTCTGCCTTTTCCCCCGCGAAACGCGTGCACGGGTGACGCGCAAGGCGCGTCGGGCCCCGAAACCGTGAGCGAAGCGAGCGATTGGGTGGGGCCCCGTCGCCAAAGGCGATGGGGCGGGGTTTTTTCAAAAACCCCGAGAAAGAAACGCTAGTCGGCCAACAGAAGGGGCTCGCGAAGGTCTCGCGCGCCCTTCGCCCCGCCAGGAGCGCGCGAGACCGGAGCGCCTTCTGGGCCGGCAACATGCTAGCGTCGCGCCGGTGAGCACCGAGGGGCCGCCACCGCATCGTTACGCTCGACACATCTTCCTGTCGATCAGCGCCATCGCTTTCGTGGCCATCGTGATCACCGGGCGTGCGATCATCCTGCCCTTCTTGTTGGCGGTGCTGGTGGCCTATGTGCTGCTGCCGGCGGTCAAGGCAATGGAACGGCTCAAGCTGCCCCGCTGGGTCGCCATCCTGCTGGTCTACGCCGTCACCATCGGCGCCATGGCCGGCTTTGGCAGCGCCGTCATTCCGCGACTCTTCGAAGAGACGAAGAAGCTCAGCGCCGAGCTACCCAAGCTCACTCACCGGGTGCGAGACAACTGGCTGCCGGCCATCGACCAGCGCCTGCAACGAATGTCGGGCGTCGACCCCAAGGTGCTGGCCAAACAGGCCGAGGCGCAAGCCGCCGCCGAGCAAGCCCGGGCCAAACAGCCTCCCATCATCATCAAGCCGCTCGAAGACGGGTCGTTGGAGGTGCACCTGCGCGACGATTTGGAGTTGCGCAAGCAGAGCGAGGATTCGTGGCTGCTCACTCGGCCGCGAGCGGTGAGTCCGCGACCGATGTTCTCCAGCACCCGGGCCGCGCGAGACGCCTTCGACAAGGCCATCGCCTATGCCCAGCAGAACTCGCTCGAGTTGCTCGCCGTCGGCCGCGCCGTCATCGAGAGCGTCTCCCGGCTGGTGTTCTACTTCTTCATCACCCTGATGATCGCCGGCTACATGATGTACACCTACGAGCGGATTCACCGCTTCGTCCGGGACATGTGGCCCGAGCAGCGACGCGCCGCCTTCGACAGGTTCCTGCACCGCCTCGACCGGGGCATGGCCGGCGTCGTGAGGGGACAGCTGCTGATTTGCCTGGTCAACGGGATGCTGAGCGCGATTGTCTTCTGGATCTTCGACCTGAAGTACTGGCCCATCCTCAGCATGATCGCCGCTGCCATGTCGATCATCCCCATCTTCGGCTCCATCATGAGCAGCATCCCGGCGGTCACCATCGGCCTGACCCAGAACCTGACCACCGCGGGCGGTGTGCTGATTGGGATCGTGGCCATCCACCAGCTCGAGGCGAACTTCCTGAACCCGAAGATCATCGGTGATCA
>JAUVCD010000490.1 GCA_030590865.1 Myxococcales bacterium
AGGCGTCGAAGCGACGAACATCGGTGAGCAACCGATGGGTCGCCGCGTCGATGTGCGCTGCGGCCTCGGCAATGTCGTCGGCGAGCTGGTCGACCTCTTCGCGGGTCAGTTTGACCTTATTGTCAGCATCGGTCGATTGCATGTTCAAGCATAGCACGCCGGATTTGGGCTTCCTGAGTCGCGCCGTGACGCGATTTCACGCAGCAATGGGGCTTCGAATTCGCTATTGTGACGGAACGGCCACATTGGTTGAATCACCGCAATGGCGGACATGTTGGTCAATGGGTGGCAATACTGTGCCAGGTTTTCACGTGTGAGGCGTCAAGGCGCTTATTGTCATATTCCGGTCATGGGAAGGTCGATTCCGCCCTGGCCCGACGCCTTCGAGCTCCGTTGCAGTGGCCTAATGGTCACGCTCGGCCACGGACCACCATGTCCTCGCCGTTCGCGCTGGCACCGGCGGCTCGGCGGCGGGGCGGATCCAGCGGGACCCACAAAGGTCCCGCCCGCCCCGACGCCCTTCGGGAGGGCAACCACGTCGATCGCCGGTGCCAGCGCGGGCGCCGCAGCAGGACGACGACCTGTCTCGCCGACCGAGCTTTTGAGCGCCAATTGCCCAGGGCATCCGTTGTCACCGAAGCGGTCGGGCACAGGCTCCCAATCCGAGCACCTGGGTGTTCCATCGCGTCCGCCGCTTGCCACTCTCGTCGGTGGACGCCGCCGGGCCCGCGCCCGGAACTGACGGGCCACGCCACGAGACTGAGAGGCCCCTTGCTGACTTTCCTGATGTGCGGCTCCCTGCCCGGCCGGAGTGCAGGCGCAAGACGTCATGCCGATGAGGATGGCTTGCCGACCGCTTCCGCGGGAGTCCACGGCGCGGAAGGGGCCCGCAAACCGATCAGCCCGATGCGAGTTTGCTGGGCCCACTCGCTGCTGTCGCTAGACGCCGCCCACCCCGCGGTCGTACCTGACTGACCGCGCCCGAACGCAGACCAAGCGCGGAGCAAGATCGGTGCAACCTGCCCCGACCACGCGCAGCCGACGCATCATCGCGCGGCGTGACCGACCGGTCGATTCCGCTGTACCAGAACACTAGTCGGCCGTGGCCAGCTTGAAGCGCAGCTCGAAGGTCGTCCCCTCGGCCCCTGTCTTCGCCACCTTGATGGTGCCGCCGTGGGCTTCCATGATTTTGCGGCAGATAGCCAATCCCAAACCACTGCCTCGTTGACCACTGCTCTTGCCGCTGCCGGCGCGGAAGAAGTCGTCAAATACCCGATCGCGATCCCCCTCGGGGATGCCGATCCCATTGTCAGCCACCTTCACCACCCACCCGCGATCCCGCTTGGCGCTGAGGTGAATCGTCGCGGTGTCACGCTCACAGTACTGGCAGGCATTCCGGACCAGATTGGTGAAGAGCAGCTGCAGCAGATCGGCATCTGCCGTCAACGTCACCTCCCCTAGCCCCTTGGTGGTCAGCTCGGCCGGTCGCTGCGCCCAGCTGTCCCGTTCGCGGTCGAGCTTGTCGACCACCTCAGCGAGACACATCGGACCGAGTTGGGGCGTCCACCGTCCCCGGCTCAGCCGATTGAACGACAAGATGTTTTCCACCAAGAAGCTGAGCCCATCGATGTCCCGGACGATGCGGGTTGGATAGTCCCGCGCCTTGGGCAGGTCCTTGGTGCGGCGCTCCAGCGTCTCGGCCATCAGGCGAATCGACGCCAGGGGAGTTCGCAACTCATGGGACACGGCAGACACGAAATCGCTCTTGAGCTCTACGAAGCGACGGCGGCGCCAGTAGATCCAAGCCCCCAGCGCCATCACGCCGAAGACCAGCATCGCGATGACCACTTCGAGCGCCGCTTTGAGGCGATAACGATCGGCCACGTCGGCAATGGCAGGCTCCCAGGCCGGTGAGTCGATCACCAGCGGCACCGCAGCGATCGCCACGACCGCCGATCCAACCTCCCCCTCCACCACGTCCTCGTCGGCAATCAGCTTCCGCTCCTGCATCGTCGCGGTAATTTCGCTCAGGAGCGCCGCAAAATGAACGGCCAGGCCGCGCACCCGATCGTTATGAGCAGGGACCACATACCAACGGCCGCCATGAACCAAGGTGGGGCCATCGAGCTTGGCAGGCAGGTCGAGCCGTTTGCCTGGTGGCGCATCGACCCGACTAGCGAAATCGGCGTGGAGCACCCCCGCCGGTCGCGCCAGCTCGACGATGCGCTCCTTGAAGAACTGCATGTCCCCCTCGGTGAAGCGCGCCCGGTTCAACAAGACGGTGCGCTGCAGCCCTTCGATACGACTGCCGCTGCCTTGCAGACCGTCGCGCAAGAGCCCCGCCATCAGCGACCGGGCGGGCGTCGAACGCTCGCTCAGCTCAGCCAGGGCAGCGAGGCTCAAGGGGATCTCCCGCTTGGCTGAGATGACATAGCTGGCTCGCAAAGCCAGCAACGAGCGGACCGCATTCTCAATACCTTCGCGATCGTCACCGACCAGCGCGGCTTTCAGTGCCTCATGATGGGCCAGCCGCTCTGCCCAAGGCGACCCAGGGTCGACCGACTCGGCTTGCTGGGCGAGCCAGGCGCTCTGCGGGCCCCGGAGCTCACGGTAGAGATCCGCCGCCGGTGTGTCCTGGCCCGGTTGGGCACGGGCCGTACGGGGCAACACCTGCACGCCTCGATCGACCAGCCACAACTCCTGAGCCGGGATGAGCGGATCCCGCTCGGCGGCATCGATGTTGCGAGTCGCGCCATCGAGCCGGTCCTTCAGCCGCTGCTCTAGCTCCTTCTGAGCGTATTGCTCCAGGGCCAGCCGCCGAGCGCTGATCGCGGCCAGCGCATCATCCCGCTCCTCGACGAAGATGCCGTGCAAATAGAAAAGCCCCCAGGCGAGGGCCAAACACCCACACCCGAGGGCCAAGAGGAGGGAGATTCCGCGTAACAACAGCTTGTTGCTAACTCAGTCCCGCGGCCGGAGCTACCTCAGCACCGGGACACGGTCGAAGTCCATTCGGGCGATGGGACCATGGCGGTCGAACTTGTCGACCCGCTTGTCCAGATCCCGAGCCCGCCGAACCAGCCGGCGAAGCTCGACCACGTCAGCCTGCTGCCGCACCGGCGGCGCGATGTGCTCGAAGCGGCGAAGGATGTCGTCGTAGGACACGTTACGAGCCCAGTAGGAGCCCCGCAGCTTCTCGGCGAACTGGGCGGCGACCAGCGACAGCTGGGTCGGTGACGACAGGCCGTCGTTCGAGCTCCGGACCACCGACCGCACCAGGGACTGCTCGATCAGCTGGGAGGTGCTGCCCGTGGGCTGCTTGTAGCGAATGCGGACCGTGCCGAGAGGCGCCGAGCTGGCCGAGTTGAGCTTGATCTCGTAGAGGGCCGTGACCGAGTGACCGGCACCGATCTCGCCGGCGTCAACCCGGTCGTCGCTGAACTGCTGGGCCTGGAGCTTGCGATTCTCGTAGCCGATGAGCCGGTAACGCTGCACCACCGTGGGGTCGAAGACGACCTGGATCTTCACGTCTTTGGCGATGACCTGCAGGGTACCGCTGAGCTGATCGACGAACACCCGCCGGGCCTCGGCCAGCTTGTCGATGTAGTAGTAGTTGCCGTTACCCTTGTCGGCGAGCCGCTCCATCATCACGTCGTTGTAGTTGCCCATGCCGACGCCGACCGTCGAGATGGTGATGCCCCGCTTCACCTCGCGGCCGATGATCTCGAGGATGGTATCCGGCCCGGTAGCGCCCACATTGGCTACCCCATCGGAGCACAAGATGACGCGGTTGACGGCACCGTGACGGAGACGCCGCGATGCCATCTGGTAGCCGAGCTTCAGCCCTGCCTCGGCGTTGGTCGCTCCCTCAGTCCGAAGCCCCTCGATGGCTTGGAGGATTCTCTGCTTGTTGTGGGCCGTGGTGGGCTGCAACACCTCGCGGGCCTTGCTGCCGTAGCTCACGATGCCAACCGTGTCGGCCTCGTTGAGCTGGTTGACGAGCAAGCCCATGCTGCGCTTGACCAGCTGCAGGCGTCCGCCGCTGGACATGGAGCCGGACACGTCAATCACAAAGACCAAGTTGGCCGCCTTGCGCTGGCTCTTGGCCACCTCCTTGCCCTTCACACCGACGTGAAGCACGTGGTAGCCCCGGCGATTGGGTGATGGAGCCGCCTCGGCGTTGATGCTGAAGATGCTCGAGGAAGGCGCCTCGTAACCGTAATCGAAGGCGTTCACCACCTCTTCGACTCGCACCGCCGCCTCGGCCGGGAGCTGGCCGCGATCCAAGAACGACCGCGCCATGGTGTAGGACGCGTTGTCGACGTCCACGGCGAAGGTCGAGCGGGGCTCCTCTTCGGTGTCGACGGTGGGATTCACGCCGTAGTGCTTGAAGTACATGTCGGCGGTCCGCGTGGGGCTCAGGATCCCGGTCTCCATGTCCCCGAACCCGTCGGCTGGCCTACGGCTCAGCGTCTTGTCGCCCTTGCCGCCCATGGAGCCCATGGAGCCTTCTTCGCCCTTGGCACGGCCGTTGCCGATCCCGTAGCCCGCGCCCCGGCGAGGCGCCGGCGCAGCCTTGCTTCTGAACGCTCGCGGCTTGCCAGGCGCATCCTCGGCCTCTGCTGCCGTCGGAGGACTCGCCCAGCCTTGAGCAGTGGCTGCCGACTCGGATTGTGGGCGGGACTTCGCGCCATCGGACGATTCAGCCAGCACCCGATTTTCGCCCTCGTCCAGGTCGGTGTCGGCCTGGGTGGCAGCTACGGGCTCTTCGGATTTCTCTTGCGAGTCCTGGGCGCAACCCATGACCGAGAAAGCAGGGAGACAGAGTAGCGGGAGCAACGTGTAGGTGCGGCGTTTCATGGTGACCTCCTCAAGTCGTCAATAACCATTGGACGCTATTGGGCCGCCAATGAGCATCACCCTTCCATCACGTGTGGAAGGGTGTGTCATGGGATCGTCACCACCTGTGGCTATTCACAGGTATCGGTGCAGGCCACGCCCTGAGCGACGCACAGCCCGCAGCTGGCATCACAGCAGTATTCGGTGGCCAAACAGGTCGTTTCGCCACAGGACGCGCCCTGCTGACCCTCGTCGGCCGTCTCGTCATCACAAGCCACGGACAACAGAGCCACCGCGACCAGCCCGATCCACCACCGCAACACCATCGCCCCCAGAGTTTCGGATGCTTCCGCGGCCGTCAAGCCCGTTGCGCGCCATCGAGAACCGCAGAGCCTTGGGCAGGTGGTAGCAGCCTTACCGACCACCCGCTACAATGCCCCACATGGTGCCACGAAACAGCAGAGCCCGTACCAGCAGAGCCCACATGGCAGTCCTGTCCCTCCTCGCGCTCGGCGCCTGGACCTGTGGCGGTGATTCTGACCTATTCTCAGCCGGCACGGTCACCACTACGAGCGGGGGAGGCGCGACCAGCTCAGGCGCAGGCGGCGGTGGCGCAGCCAGCTCGAGTGGCGATGGCGGCAGCAGCTCGACCAGCTCGAGCGGCGGCGGTAGCGGGGGCAGCAGCAGCGGCGCAGGCGGCGACGGGGGCTCAGGCACCGGCATCGGTGCCCCCTGCACTTGGGATGGCGCCCCCTGCGACCCAAACCTGTACTGCCAGGCCGAAGGTTGTGGAGCGGGAACCTGCCAGCCGGTACTCCCGCAAACGGCTCAAGAGAAACAGTTCGCCCCCATCTGCGGCTGCGACGGCATCAACTACTTCAACCCATCCATTGCCGCGTCCTTCGGGATGTCCATCGCCCACGGTGACCGGTGCACCGAAGACGAGCAAGTCGGCTGCCACAAGGCGAACAACCCCTGTGCTCAGGGCTACTTCTGCAACCGGACCGTCGCCAGCCTGCCCTCCTGCATGCTCTCTCCCATCCACACCGGTGAATGCTGGGCCGTGCCGCTGAGCTGTGACCCGAATGGCCCCCAGGCCAAGGCCTGCGCCAACTCGCTCTGCTACGACCTTTGCAGCCTCATCCAAAGCGAGAACCCCTGGTACGGCCCGGGCACCTGCTGACCGGTAGCGGCCTCGGCTAGAGTCGATCTTGACTGGCACCGTCCCGCACGTTACGTGCGCCATCATGTGGGGTTGGACTTGTGGGCTGCGGCGCCTCGCCGGCACCTGCCTCTTGGCTGGAACGGTGCTGCTCACCCAGGGCTGCACCATCGCCATGATGCCCCTGTCGCCGCTGGCGCCGCGGACCTTCACCCTCCCGGGGTTGCTCGACCGATGCCTGGCCGGCTCGAAACACACGCCAACCGTGGCGCTGCTCGACCCAGGGAAGCCCCCTCACAAGCGCCTACGCTTCATCCCTCGCTCGGGCATCGAGAGCCAGATCCGGCTGTTGACGCCACCAGCCTTCGGGACTGCCGAATACACCCTCGAAACCGAGTGGCACGATGCCGGCGCTCGAGGCAACACCTGCCATCGCTTCACTTTGCGCGGCGGGCTCGATCCTGAAGATGACGAAGCCGATCCGATCGTCGGGGTCATCGCCCTCACCCAACTGGGCGCGATGGGTGTGTGGACCGATGGGCTCGATCCAACCTCCCGCCGCATCGAACACGAGCTAAGCGACCGATTGGCGCTCACTGTTCCGCTGCTGCCTCGCGAACCCGTCGGCGTCGGCGCCCGCTGGCGCTACCGTGACGAAGGCTCACGTCGAGGGGTGAAGCTAGCCATCGACGTGCACTACGAGCTACTCGCTCGCCAGAGCAACCAGATCAACCTACGAGTCGAACGCCACGTTTATCAGGAGGCTGGTGTCCAGCGAACCGCGGATGGCACTCGTCAAGAAGTCGAAGCGGCCCACATCACACGAATTGTGGCCCTCGACTTCGACCTGCGCGAGCGCCCCTTCCCCAGCGCCCGCGCCTTCGACGAGCAGGGCCGCGAGGTCGAGCGCATCATCCCGGCCTTCCGCTGACTGCTTCCTGACTTTAGTTTGGCTCGACAGGCCCGGAGGCCGATGATCGCTTGCAGCCCCACCGCAGGCCATGCGATGGATTCACGCCATGAAGCACATCGCCACCGCTCTGCTACTCGCTACCTCGTTCGTTGCCTGTGACTCGGGCTCGGGCCGCCAGCCGACGAAGGACACGTCCACCGGCCAGGCGCCAGGGGCAGACACCGGCGGTCTGGCCGCCACCGGCGCACCTGCCGAGCCTCCCAAAGAGAAGGCCAAGGGCCCCTTCCCCGAGTCGACCCACCCGGCGCTGAAGGACCCGACCAAGGCGAACGCGACGGCGCCCGCCAAGTTCCAGGCCAAATTTGCGACGACGGCCGGCGATTTCATCGTCGAGTGCACTCGCGATTGGGCACCCCACGGCGTCGACCGGTTCTACAACCTG
>JAUVCD010000420.1 GCA_030590865.1 Myxococcales bacterium
AGCGTTGAGCGCGCCGCCCACGCCTTCACGGCGATAGCGCTGCATGATGTTCACCGCATAGTCGACCCCGATGCCGAAGGTGATGGGCAGGGCAATGAAGTTGAGAGAGTTCAACTTGATGCCAAAGACTGCCAGGAGGCCCGTCATCCAGGCCACGCCGGCCACCAGGACGATCATCACGGCCGTCGCGGGAACGATGCGACGGAAGGCGAAGGCGACGACCAGCATGGTCGCCAGTAGGGCGACGACGACCGCTTTGGGCACGTCTTGCACGACGGACTCCCAAATGTCGGCATAGATTACGGCACGACCGGACCCGAGGATTACGCTCCCGTCTGACAGTGTCGTGCGACGATAGGAGTCAGCCCAACGGAAGAGGTAGTGGGCGTCGTCGATCAGCTTCACCTCCGTTGGGCTGATGTAGACAATCCGTCCCCGGGTGCCGTCCCGCTCGGTGAAGGGACGGGCCATGTCCTCCGGTAGATCGTCGATGCCGAAGGGCTGCAGGTCGTCAGGCGGGAGATAGCGCTGCAGCTCGGCGAAGTCTTCATCCGAGAGCGCGCCGAGCTTGCGGGTACGCAGGACTTTGTCCTTAATCTCCATCAAGAAGGGCTTCTTGATCGCCTGATCCTCAGGCACGAAGTCCTGCAAGGTATGGACTGCTGCGAAGGGCTTCTTGTCTGCTGGTGCCTTGGCGCGAACCGCACCAAGAGCGCTGATCAAGAGGGGCACTTGCTCGACCCGCTCGGCGAGGATGGCCATGCCGTCGTAGCCGACGAAGCCGGTGATGTCCTCGGCCATCTTGGAGAGCCGGACCTCTTCTTCCCGCTCGCTCATGTCGCTGCGCAGGCTGGTGAGGTCGTACTCCATCGGGTCATTCTGCACCCAGCGGACGGTGGCGATGGTGGCCACGACGGTGACGGCGACACCAATCAGCGTTGCGGTGCGCGGAGCCCGCGAGACGAGGGCAGCGAAGGGGAGACCGAAGCGCGTGCCCCCTGCCGTGGCCTTGGGGAGCAGCCCGAAAAGACCCGACTTGGTCCGCTCGAGTGGCGCGATGCGGTCAGCGATGACCAGGATGGAGGGCAGGAAAATGAAGGTGCAGATCCAGCACAGCACCATGCCGAAGCTGCCGATGATTCCGAAGTCTCGGAAGCCGAGAAAATCGCTGACCAAGAGCGAAGCATAGGCCGCAGAGGCGGCACAGCTCGCCGTCAGGGTCGGCAGCCAGGTGTCTCGATGGGCCCTCCTGATGGCGGCCGCCGTACCGGTGCCTTTACGCCGCGCTTCGAGGTAGCGGGCCATGTAGATGATGCCAGGGTTGATGCCGTTGCCTGCGATGATGGTGAACAAGAACCCGGTGGCCACGTTCAGCTGGCCGATCAGCAGCTCGGTCATCCCGAAGCTGACACTCACGCCGATGCCGATGGTCAGCAGCATCGACAGCAGCGTGCGCATCCGCAGGTAGTAGAGGAACACCACGCTGATGATGAGGGTGGCGCCCAGGATGCCCACCTCACTGAGGTCGTCGGTGATGGCGGTATATTCGGCGTTGGTGGAGATTAGATCGCCGGTCAAGCCGTACCGGATGGATGGGTGGAAGCTGCTCAGCCCGACCTTGTCGATCGCTGCGCGCACGCGCCCGATTGCCTCGTTGGCGTCATGGTGGTCCGTGCCGAGCACGCCCGATCGGATCGACACGACCACCGCCTTGCCATCCTTGGACTGGTAGTAGCCGTCAGGGTAGCGGTCGGCGTCGACGTTACCGACGCCGAAGCGTTTCTTCAGACTCTCGACGTTGATCTCAGGAGGCTGGTCGTCTTCGTCCTCGTCGAGCAGCGATCCGCTCTGCTTGTGGATCTCGTACTGGTAACGCTCGTTGACGTCGTCCCGCAGCTGCTCGAGCTGCTCGGTGCTGGCGTAGAGCCCGGCACGGGGCTCGAGAAAGCGCCGGGCTTGGTGCAAGCCGCTCTCCACCGCCCCCACCCAGGGTCGTTCGATTTTCGCAACTTCTGTGACGATTGCATCGGCTGCCCCGCGCAGCGCGGCGGTGTCGTCACCTTCGAGGACCACGAAGATGCTGGAGACGCCTTTGGTGCGCTCCTTGACCCGGTTGAGCTCCCTTACGCTGTCCCGGTTCTCGGGCAGTAGTGCCTCGAAGCCCGGCACGACCTCGAGCCGCAAGGCCAGGCTGAGCGAGATGCTCACGACGATCGCCGCGAGGGCCATCATCAGCCATGGACGTCGGATCTGGATTTCCGCCAAGCGGTAGAAGAACGCCGTGCTGCGCCGAGAGGCCGGTGGGGGAGGGGCCTGAGGCATCCTGGTTTGCTCGTCGCTATTCGGTGCGGTGGGCAACGGCTTGGTTCTTGTTGCAGGCGTGAGGGCGCCGGTGGGTCACCGAAGCACGACGGTCAAAGCGACCATCGGGAGCACAGACCATCGGGAGCACAGGGGTAGAGAGGATTGCAGCGGGATTCAATGCCGAAGCGCCAGACTCAGGGCTGACACACACCTTCTCGGCAACGGGTAGCTGACGGGCACTCGGCGTCGTCGCCACTGCAGGAGACGGCGAGCGAGCAGCCGCCGCTGATGCAGAGGCGCCCGTCGGTGCAATCGCCGTGATTTCGGCACGCGCCGCGACGCCCCGATGGGACTGGTGCATCTTGGGATGAAGGCGTTGCGGCGGTCGCCGAGTCTGTCGGAGGTCCGCGGCCAGCGCTCGTCGGAATGGTGGGGCTCTCGCCAGCGGCGGCGCTGGCAGGCGGGCGGGACTTGGGGGGCAGCAAACCGGCGAAAGGCACGCCATCCAACCCGTCTTCAGGCTTCAGGTGTCGGCGAGCGAGCTCGGCGGACTCGAGGTCTTGCAGCTCTTGGGCAGCTGCGTGCAACCGCTCAGTCACGTCGCCCGAGCGGTTGGCGACAGATTCCGGCATCGTCCCCCCGCTGACCGCCAGCCTTTCGGTTTGGGCGAGCCAGGTGGGGACGAGCTCGAAGTTTTCAGTCCCAGGCGTCTGAGCCAAGAGGACAACCCGTGGGCTCATGGCGCCTGCGCGAAGCGCCACCTCCACGAAATAGGTCTTGTTGGCGGCCAGATCGGCAACCAGGGCGGTGGTGTTCTCTGCCCAGGCCACGAAGCGGTGTGTTCCTGGCGGCAGGCTGACCACAAAATGGCTCACCGAGGGGCTGTCGCCAATGAATTGCCCCTCGCCGTCCAGGATGGTGACCAATTGGTTGGCGGCAAACAGGGACGGACGGATGAACACCACCTGTGCCAAACCGGCCTTAGGGGCGCTGAGTGCCGTGCTAGTCGGCTTCATCTGATCGGATCGAGCACGGCAGCCTGGCGGTCCTAGACTCAGGATCAGCCAGACCAGCAGGATGACGAGCTGCCGAGCGCGCCGGCCGCTCGAGTCGGGCGACAGGGGACTGACCATCAGAAGGTTCCGCTGATGCCGATCAGCTCAGGCGTCACGATGGCGGTCACGCTGAGCTGGTCGTCCGAGGACTGGTCATCGGGGGGCTGGTCCGAGGGTGCGGTCAGCACGAGGGTGAGGCCCGTCGCTAGCAGCACGCCGCCGGCGATGAGGCCGACGCTGGAGATCGGCCGCAGCGTGTCGTAGGCGTCCACGTCGTCGTGCCACTCAGGGGCGCAGCGGCCGTCAGGGCAGTGGTCCGAAAGGGCGCTGTGCTTGTCGGCGGCGAGCCCACCGGTGATGGACCCTAGGATCACGCCGGCACTCCCAAGTCCGACGGCAATCCACCCGATGGTGCCCTGCGCGTTCGGACCGCCGGATCCGCCATCAGCGCCTGCCCCGTCGTCGTCGGTGGTGGGGGGGGGCTGGGGAGCGGAGCCGCCCTTCGGTGGTGGGCTGCCCGTGAGAGGGGCCCCTGAAGCGGGTTGGAGGCGGAGCACCACGTTGCGCTCGTCGCCCTCGGCTACCGAGAAGCGCTCTTCGGCCTGGGCCTGACCCGCTGCGGCCTCGAAGTGGTGGGAGCCAGGATCAACAGGCTGGCTGACGCCCAGCAAGGCGCTCGGCACAGCCTTACCGTCGAGCTGTGCGACCACGGTCTGTTTGGGGCCAAGCACCCGCAGTGTGACCTTGGGTATTCGCGGAAGCAGCTCCTCTCGCTCCTGTCGGGCTTCTCGCTGCGCATCGACATGCTTGGGTCGAGCATCGGCCGGGAGGGTCATACGAGTGACCTCCAAGTACCGTTCTGCTGCTTCCACGAGGCGTCCTAGCTTGGCCAGGCAGCGCGCCGTCCAAAGCCCGGAGGTGGTCAGCCCCACCAGCTCGTGGGCCCGCTGAAATTGCTCGAGGGCCGCAGCGTAGTCGCCTGCCTGGTACAGCTTCAGGCCGTCGATTCCGAGCTGCCGTGTTGCCGCACGCTCTCGGTCGCTGCTGTCTTGAGCGTGGGTCACCGTGCCGGCCAGGTTGACGGTGGCCACCAGGACGGCGATCAGCGCTATGGATCTTCCCCTCATGAACTCTCGACTAGAACATGGCACGGACGCCGCCGGTCCAGATTTGGGTTGCCTTGGCATCATAGCCAAACAGCTCCTGAACGAAGCCGCCCTCGACCACTGCGTGGTCCGTAACATGGAAGAAAGGCAGCACGGCGAAGGAGAGGCTCATGGCGCGCACCCGCTCGCCGGTCACCAGGTCGGGGGTCACTGATGAATAGGCGACCTGATAGGCCATGTTCGCATGTTCGTTCAAATCCGCTTCGACATAGGGACCAAAGGACACGCCCATGCGCCACGGTAAGGCCCACCAGGCCGTTTCGAGGGCGAAGAGGTTGGTCAGGGCGATGGTGGCGTTGTGCTGCGCATCGTCTTGATAGGCCCCGGAGCCCAAGAAGATCTGTGACGTGTAGGAGAGCCGAATCAGCTTGGCCGGATTGGTGAGGAACACGCTGATGTGGGTGCCGCCGCCGACGTAGTGAATGTGGGTATTGGAGAACTTCGCAAAGTCGACACCGAAGGGCACGGTGCCCTGGACGAACAAACCGAAGGTGAAGCTCGACTCGTGAACCAGGTTGGTCGACACCTGAGCGGTGATGGTGCCTCCTCGATCCTGCTCGTAGAACTTGGTGCCGACCGGTAGATCGTCCTCTCCGCTCTCCACTGCTTCGGCAGCGGCGGTGTAATACGAGCCACCTAAGCGCAGGTAGAAGTCCTCCAGGGGGCCCAGCTCACCAAGGGTGTAGCCAAAGCCCCCGGACATGGTCTTGATGTCCGCGGACTGGAAGGTTGTCGGCCGCTCAGTCGGCTCGACTTGGCCGAAGGCCCCTCGGAAGTGGGCGTTGACGTCGATCTCTCCCTCGTGACCACCGGTCAGAACCGGTGGCATGGCGACGGCGACGTTGGGCATGCCGAGGGTGACCATCGCTAGCCAGAACGTGGCGCTGAGCCTTCCCCAAGTCGTCATCCCTTACTCCGCTGTGGTGGCCTTGGCCTGGCGCCGGCTCCCAGTCTGTTGCCGCCGGATTGTCACCTGCCGAGTCGCCGTTGAGCAAGCTCTGTCGGGCCTGCATCGCGTGCAACTCTAATACGGTGGCCCATCCCGTCGCCACCTTCTGATCCGCTGGGCAGAGTTACCCACGTTCCGGCGCCGAAGTCCGCTATGTTCTGAGGCCCTCGGGCGACCGCCCGGGGGCCCCGTCAAGAGCACTAGTGGCCCAGAACCAAGATCCTCACCAGGCAACCAAGCGGGGCCGGACGGCCCCGGGCTTGCAGCACGGGCGCCTCCGTTACGGGGCGGTAGCGGACGAAGCCGTGGTGCGCAATCGGTTGCTTACCGCGGGGGTCGCCATCGTGGTGGTGACGCTCGTCGGCGCGCTCGGTTTCTGGTTCATTGGCGGGGGCGATTGGTCCTTCGAGGACTGCGCCTACATGGTGCTCATCACCATCACCTCGGTGGGCTACCAGGAGGTCTTGCCGGTAGCGCAGGCCGAGTATGGACGCATCTTCACCATGGTGGTGCTGGTTTGCGGCATGGGAGTCAGCTTCTACTTCCTGTCGGCGCTGACGGCGTTCATCATCGAGGGCGATCTACGCGAAGCCTTGTGGAGACGGAAAATGCACAACCGCCTGTTGGGCTTGCGAGACCATTTCATTCTGTGCGGCGCGGGCCGGACCGGCAGCTACGTGACCGATGAGCTGCTGCGGGCAGGCTGTGATCTCGTCATCGTCGAGCTCGACGGTAAATGCCTCGACCGGCTGATCAAGAAGCACGGCGAGACCTTCATTGCCATCGAAGGCGACGCGACGGACGACCAGATCCTCAAAGAAGCTGGCATCGAGCGGGCGCAGGGGTTGGTGACCGCGCTGGAGCACGATCAGGACAATCTCTTCGTGTCCCTTTCGGCTCGAGGCCTCAACGAGAGTTTGAGGATCGTGAGCCGCGCCAACGTCGACCGAGTGACGCCCAAGCTGCGTCAAGCAGGTGCCAACGCGGTGGTCAGTCCCTCCAATATCGGCGGGCGCCGGATGGCCCACGAGTTGCTGCGCCCCAACGTGGTCGGGTTCCTCGACTTCATGACCCGAGACCAGGAGAGCCAGCTCGAGATCGAGGAGGTCGAGGTCTTCGAAGGCAGCCCACTGGTTGGCCTCAAGCTCGCCAAGTCTCGGATTCGTGAGGTGTCCAATGCTCTGGTGCTGTCGGTGGTCAATAGCGGCGATCACACCTACAACCCAGGGCCTGAGTTCGAGTTCGACTCGGGCATGACCCTCATCGTGCTGGGCGAAAGTGCCGAAGTCGAGCGTTTGAGGCGTTACGTGGCCGGCGAGCGTGGCAGCTACAGCTAGCGGGCACAGCGGAGCGGCAGGGACGGGCGGCAGAATCGGCTGCAGCTGCGTTTGTGTCGAACAGCGGCTAGCATCTCCTCATGGCCCGTTTTTCTCCTGCCCTGTTCAAGTTCCTGCGCGACCTTGCAGCGAACAACGACAGGGGTTGGTTCCAAGCGAACAAGGCCCGCTACCAGGAGGTGCTGCAGCAGCCAGCGCTGGCCTTCATCAACGATTTTGAGCCCCACCTGGCGAAGCTGAGCAAGCACTTCGTCGCCGACCCAAGGCCGGTTGGGGGATCGCTTTTTCGCATCTATCGGGACACGCGTTTTTCGAAAGACAAGAGTCCCTACAAGACGAATACGGGCATCCATTTTCGTCACGAGGCGGGCAAGGATGCCCACGCTCCGGGCTTCTATCTCCACCTCGAGCCGGGCCAGTGTTTCGTCGGCCTCGGGCTTTGGCATCCCGACGGGGCCACGGCGCGCCAGATTCGAACGGCGATCGTCGACCGTTCAGCGGTCTGGAAGCGAGCCGTAGGCGCCAAGGCCTTCACCGCTGGGCTGGCCTTGGCCGGTGACTCGTTGAAACGTCCGCCGGTGGGCTTCGACAAGACTCATCCGCTGGTCGAAGATCTGAAGCGCAAGGACTTTACCGCCATGGTCAAGCTGAGCCAGAAAGAGATCGTCGCGCCTGGCCTGATGAAGCAGGTTGCCACGACGTTCAAAGCCGGGGCGCCGCTGATGCGGTTTCTGTGCGAAGCGGTGGGCGTGCCGTTCTGACGGGTGAAGGAGTGGGTTTGGTGGATGGATCAACAAGATGGCGTTGGGCCGTTTGCTGGCGGGTCGTGGCGCTGGTCGCCGCCTTGTGTGCACCGCTGATCAGCACAGCGCTGCACGCCGCTGAGCCGAACACGTCCCCTTCTGCGAGGCAGGGACGCCCTGCAGCGCCGGGAAGCGAGGCCCCGCTACCGGGGCAGCGGGCCTTGGAGGGGAGGCTGCTCGCACCCTGTTGCTACCAGCAGACGCTCGACATCCACGAGGGGCCCGTGCCAACCCAGTTGCGCGCCGAGATCCGGCGCCGGCTACGTGCTGGCGAGACCCCTGAGGCCATCGAGCAAGACTTGATCGGGCGCTACGGTGAACGCATCGTCGCCGTGTCCAGTGACAGTCCGATGAGCTACGTGTCGATGGTGTTACTGGTCCTCATCGCCCTGGCGGGCGGCGGGCTCGTCTTCGGCTGGCGGCGGTGGGGTGCCCAGGACCCACCGGACCCTGAGCCAGACTTGGAGGCTAGCGACCGGGACCGCTACGACGCGCAGCTCGATGCCGAGCTGCGAGATTTAGATGACTAGCGCTCGGTTGTCGTGGCCCTGGTCATGTCGTCCCAAGGCCCTGAGCTGCCTGGTCACGATGGCCGCTTTGACCGCTGGCGCGGCGGCGTGCACGCCATCGGCAGGGCGCATGACAGAGCAGCCAGTGGCGCCGCAACAGGCCAGCGCCCCCGGCTTCGCCAGGCTGCCGCTGCCCCTGTCGCCACCGGTTGGCTCGGCACCGCTGCCTGCCAGCGACCCTTCGGCGAGCCCGTCCAGCTCAGAGCTTCTGCCGCTGCCTCCGCCGCCACTGCCGCCGCCTCGCCACCCCTATCATGCG
>JAUVCD010000954.1 GCA_030590865.1 Myxococcales bacterium
TCGCTTGCTCGTACTTTTGGATCGCTCCGTTTGGATCGAGCTCAACGATGTTGTCACCCTGGTTCGCCAGGATGATCGCCTCTTGCCTGTGCCGACTGCACCCCGATCCGATTAGAGTGGTAACAGCCAGTCCGGCGGCCAACGCCATCGCACCAAACTTCATCGAGTCTACACCTTTCAAATCGGAGTCGAACATCGCGTCCAAATCGACAGATTTCGACACGTAATGCAACTCGCCGCAGCGCCCGGAGCTCAGCACGCCGACCCCGGAAAAACGGCGAACTTCTAACCCTTTAGGGTTGCGAGAATAGGCTTGCCGCCTGTCGGAAGTCCAGTGGAATTGCGGGCTCCGCCCGGTTTCTCCCAGCGGTCGCGTGGCCCCTGGAAGCGAGCTGGCAAGCGCCCCCAAAAGGTGAGCTGAAGAACAACCGCTACACCGCCCAGCCAGACTACAAACGCGCAAGCGCCCCGCCTATCAAAAGGCGAGGCGCTCGAGCTGCACCGGCGGGCCCCTGAGGGGGTGCCGGCCAGCGGCTTGGGTCAGTTCGACTAGCCGCCAGGGGTGAACACAATCGGGTAGGACACCGTCACGATGCCGCCCTCAGGTTGCGGGAAGCTCAGCCCGTAGAACGCTCGGGTCACGCAGGAGACGACGCCGCCATCAGGCAGGTCACCACCACCACCGACGTTGGACACGCTGCCATCGCGACCGATGACGAAGCGAACGGTGACCCGTCCCTGGAGGTTCGGGTTGTTGCGCAGACCGTTCTCGTAACAGAGCCGGAAGCGACCGAAGTTCTGACGAACGATGCGCTGAATGACCTCAGGCGGCAACCGACCGCTGACGCTGGTGGCGCCCATGCGGACTCGCGGCGGGCGCGCTCGGTGCGAGCGACCCAGGCGACCGTGACCAGAGCCGAAGCCCTGACCCGTTCCGGTGCCGGCACCATGGCCAATCGTACCGATTGACCCCAGGCCGATACCTTCACCGCGGCCACCACCACCTTCACCGATACCTGACAGACCCAGACCGCCAGCGCCGAAGGACTCGCCGATGGCATCGCCCCACATGTTGCCCCGAGCGCTCAGTGGGTCGGTACCCAACGAGTCGTCCCGGCCCCAAGGCGCCGTGGGCGCATCAGGGTCACCACCAGCGCCCGAGTTGAGCAGG
The DNA here is from genome assembly GCA_030590865.1 of Myxococcales bacterium. Lineage (GTDB taxonomy): Bacteria > Myxococcota_A > Polyangia > Polyangiales > Polyangiaceae > JAPYTK01. The sequence goes on from JAUVCD010000954.1 coordinate 1,172, forward strand.
CCGATCATGCCGAACTCGGCGGCGTCACGAAGCGCTGCCTGGCGAGCGATGTGCGGGTCCGGGTTGTCCTGGGGCCCCGCAACACCGTAGCGGTTACCGCTCAGCTTGGAGTTCGGGTTACCCATCGAGCCCTCTTCGCCCTTGGCTCGAGTTCCGGTACCACCCTCCTTGTTGTCCGCGTTGTCCTCGGCGATCTGCTCGGTTTCCTTCTCCTCCAGCTCCATCTCGGCAGCCGAGTCGAGGTACTGCTGAATCAGATAACGCTGGTCATCACTGATCGAGTCATCCGAGGTGTCGCCCAGGGGCGGCATGAACATCGCCATGGCCGCCAGCAACCCGACGTGTCCGACCATCGAGCCGAGCACATAGAGCATGGCACCACCGGCCAAGGCTCCCAGGGTGAAGACCGCAGCCACTTTCTTGCCGCCGTTGATCGACGAGATCTCGAAGACGATGTCCTGCACCTCCATGCGAACGGAAGTGCCACTGGTCAAAGGCAATTGGTGGGCACCGCTGACTTCGCCACAAGGCTGCACCTGGCCGCCTTGGATCGCCTCTTGGATGGTCGTCGATGGTTGACCGCTGACCTCGACGGTTCCCACCGCTCCGGGCAGCAGCACCACGAAGGCACCACCCGCGCCGCCGATGACGATCGGGGCTCGAGGCGTCCCAAGCTTCTCAGGCGGAATGAAATAGTCCACCTTGAGCGCCTTCTGTCCCGGCTGCTCTTCGCCCACGTAATAGGTGCGAGGCGGCGAGAGATGATCGACCTGCAACAGGTTGCGGCCCCAGAGAATCCGAATCTCGACGCCCGCCGCAGGTCCATCGACCTCGCTCTCGGGCACATCCGGGCCACTCTTCAGGACCTTGTATTCGTAGCTACCTTCCGGTGCGTCATCCGGCACGCCTGAGCCACTGGGCGAGGCGAAGGGATTAGCCATACCGAAGGCTCCGCCGCCACCGGCAAACGGGTTGTCCGTGATGGCTGGCGGCGGCACGAAGGGATCCTCGCTCGCCCCAGCGGCTGGCGGCCCAGCAGCTGGCTCACCAGGTGCGGGCGGCGCGGCGGCAGCTTCGGGAGCTGCGTCCGGAGCCGGCGCGGCGGCTTCGGCTTCCCCACCCTCGGCCGGGACGGCTGGAGCGGCCGCGGCCGCCTCTTCCATCTTCTCGAGGACGATCAAGGTGCCGCCAATTTGGATCTGGTCACCGGTGCCGAGCTTGCACTTGTTGACCCGCGCACCGTTGACCATGGTGCCGGCCTCGTTGCCCAGATCAATGAGCGTAACGTCGTCCTGCACCTCGATGACCGCGTGCATGCGTGAGGCTTGCTCGTCGTCGACTCGAAGATGGCTCTTCGGGTCCTTTCCGACCTTGACGATGTCTTGGACCACCGTCTCGCGGCGCACGAGTTGCTCGCCTTGGTAGAACGCGAATGTGAGCGCTAGATTTGTCTTGCCTTCCATGGGCACCGAGTGCTCCTGCCACCGAGGTGGCCGTGGTTCGACTAGGTGGCTTCAGGCCACTGATCGAGGGTTTGGCGGCACGATGTCACCCCCCAAAACTCGCTCAAAAAAATTGAGTCT
>JAUVCD010000133.1 GCA_030590865.1 Myxococcales bacterium
CCGGCCTTCAGCTTGCAGCAGTTGCTCAAGGTCATGGTGGAGAAGGGCGCCAGCGATCTGCACATCACGGCGGGACAGGCGCCGCTGTTGCGGATCGACGGGGCGATCATCCCCCTCAAGCTACCCCAGCTGACGCCGAGCCAGTCCAAGGCGCTGGCCTACGAGGTGTTGAGCGAAGAGCAGAAGATCAAGTTCGAGAAGAACAACGAGCTGGACTTCGCCTTCGGTATGAAGCGGATCGCCCGGTTTCGTGGCAACCTCTTCGTCCAGCGTGGCGCGGTCGCGGCGGCTTTTCGCTTCATCCCCTACCAAGTGATGACCTTCGAAGAGCTCGGCTTGCCGCCCATCCTTGCCGAGATCTCCAGCAAGGTGAAGGGGCTCATCCTGGTGACCGGCGCCACCGGCTCGGGCAAGTCGACCACCCAGGCCGCGATGATCGACAAGATCAACAGCGAGCTGCGGGTGCACATCATGACGATCGAGGATCCGATCGAATACGTGCACGTTCACAAGCGCAGCATCATCAATCAGCGGGAGGTGGGTGCGGATACTCATTCCTTCCCCATCGCTCTCAAACACGTGCTGCGTCAGGACCCGGACGTGGTGCTGGTCGGCGAGATGCGAGATCTGGAGACGGTCGAATCGGCTCTGACCATCGCCGAGACGGGCCACTTGGTGATGGCGACGCTGCACACCAACTCGTGCGTCCAGTCGATCAACCGCATCATCGACGTCTTCCCGTCCCACCAGCAGCCGCAGGTGCGCTCCCAGCTGTCTTTGACCTTATCCGCCGTCGTCACTCAGCAGCTCTTGGCCAATGCCCAGGGGCCAGGCCGCTGTCTCGCCCTGGAGGTCATGATCCCCAACGCGGCGATCCGGAATTTGATCCGAGAGGACAAGCTCCACCAGATCTACTCGCAGATGCAGGTCGGCCAGGAAGGCAGCGGCATGCAGACCATGAACCAGGCGCTCTACGACCTTTACTCTCGGGGCATGATCAGCGGTGACGATACCTTTGCTCACTCCAACGATCCCGACGAGTTGCGGGCGATGATCGAGGGACGAACGCCCCAAGGGGACGCGAAGAAGAAAGGCTACCGTTGATCGTCACCAGCCTCGGCCGGCTTGGGTGACCCACAGGCCTGGACGTCGGCGGGGAGTGTCGCTGGAGCTTGGCGGGCCTTCTGTGTAGGGTAGCGCCGTGTGTGGCGTATTCGGCGTATTCGGCCATCCTGAGGCGGCCAACATTGCTTACCTGGGGTTGCATGCCCTGCAGCACCGGGGCCAAGAGTCTGCCGGTATCGTCAGCGCTGACGAGGACCGCCTCTATGTCCACCGATCCATGGGGCTGGTGCAGCGCTGCTTCTCGGAGCGAGATTTGGCGTTGATGCCCGGGCGCACGGCCATCGGGCAGGTGCGCTATTCGACCTCTGGCCGCTCGGACCTACATGACGCCCAGCCCCTGGCGATCGACTACCGAGAAGGTTCTTTGGCGGTGGCCCACAACGGCAACCTCACCAATCAGGAGCAGCTGCGGCGGCGCCTCGAGCAGCGAGGCTCGATCTTTCAGACCAGCGGCGACACCGAAGCCATCGTGCACCTGATCGCCATCAGCCAAGCAGAGACGCTTCCAGAGCGAGTCGTCGACGCCCTCGGTCAGGTCGAAGGTGCCTACTCGCTCTTGCTGATGAACGAGCGATCGATGATCGCCGTGCGGGATCCCATGGGGTTCCGCCCCCTCTGTCTGGGCCTGCTTCCCCCACAGGGACGGGGGGGCGGCAAGCGGCGCTCGGCCTATGTGGTGGCCAGCGAGCCGGCGGCTTTCGATCTCATCGGCGCCGAGCTGCTGCGGGACATCGATCCGGGTGAGATGGTGGTGATCGACAAGACCGGGCTGGTCTCGTCGAGGCCCTTCGACAGCTCGCCGCGGCGGATGTGCATCTTCGAGTACGTCTATTTCGCACGGCCCGACTCGTGCTTTGGCGGTGCCAACGTTTACCAGGTGCGCAAGACGTGTGGTCGGCAGCTCATCGAAGAACACCCGGTGGCCAAGGCGTCGGCGGAGGACACGGTGGTGGTGCCGGTGCCTGACTCGGGCCTGCCGGCGGCGATTGGGCTGGCTCACCACGCCGGCTTGCCTTTCGAAATGGGGCTCATTCGAAGCCACTACGTGGGCCGTACCTTCATCGAGCCGAGCCAGTCGATTCGCCACTTCGGCGTGAAGCTCAAGCTCAATCCGAACTCGGGGGCGTTGGCGGGCAAGCGGGTCATCGTGGTCGACGACTCGATCGTCCGAGGCACGACGAGCCGCAAGCTGGTGGGCATGTTGCGTGGTGCCGGCGCCAGCGAGGTTCACGTGAGGATCTCGAGTCCTCCCACGACCTGGCCTTGTTACTACGGCATCGATACGCCCACCCGCGCCGAGCTCATCGCCGCGAGCCATTCAGTCGAAGAGATCCGCCGCTATTTGCGGGCCGACAGTCTCGGTTATCTGTCCCTCGATGGGCTCGTCCAGGCGGTCCACGATACCGAGGTCGAGGCCAATACCAGCGAGATCAGCCCGCCTATCGATGGCTATTGCCACGCCTGCTTCTCCGGCAAATATCCGGTGCCTTTCGCTCAATCTGGGCGCCCGCGACAGTTGCGACTGGTGAACGCTTAGGCGGCAGGCGGTGGGCGAGGTGGCGGGCCAGCCAGGTAGCAGCGGGACCGACCACATTTCGATCTGCGAGGTGAGCCTGCGCGATGGGCTGCAGAACGAGCAGCAGATTGTCGCGACGGCTGACAAGGTGCGGCTGCTCGAGGCCTTGTGTGCAGCAGGTCTTGGTCACATCGAGCTGACCAGCTTCGTCTCCCCACGGTGGGTGCCCCAGCTGGCGGACGCCGAACAGCTTGCGGATCAGGCCCAGCCGCCGTCGGGCGTGCGGCTGAGCGCGCTGGTGCCCAACGCCAAGGGGCTGGAGCGAGTCGGGCGCACCAAGCTTGTCGAGATCACCGTCCTGGTGAGCGCCAGTGAGACCCACAACCGGAAGAACCTGAATCAGAGCATCGACGAGACGCTGGCGATGCTGGTGGGCGTGGTGGGCGGGGCTCGGGCCGCCGGGTTGCAGGTCAGGGGCTATGTGTCGATGGCTTGGGGGTGTCCTTACGAAGGCGAGATCGATCCGGCGCGGGCGGTCGATCTGGCGCAGCAGCTACAAAATTGTGGGTGCCATCAGATCGCCCTGACCGACGCCCTTGGGGTGGCGAGCCCACGGCAGACTCGGGAGCTGGTTCGGCGGCTGCTGGACGTCTTGCCGGCTGCCGATCTGGCGCTCCATTTCCACGATACCCGGGGTACGGCACTGGCCAACGTGCTCGCCGCTCTGGAGCTCGGCATCCGGGACTTTGATGCGGCGGTGGCCAGTCTGGGCGGCTGCCCCTTCGCGCCTGGATCAGCGGGTAATCTGGCGACCGAAGATCTGGTCTACATGCTCGACGAGATGGGGTTGGATACCGGGGTGGATCTCGAAGCACTGCTGGCTGCGGGCCACCTGGCCGAGCAGATCGTTGGTCGCCCGCTGCCCGGCAAAGTGCACCGCGCCGGGCCTTTCCGGCGAGAGCCGCGCTAGCAAGGCGTGCCAGGTAAAGACGCTAGTTGGACGGCGTGACGCAGCCCAGCCGGGTGAACCAGGTGTGCTGGTCCCCAGTGCGGTCATCGCGGAACAACACGCCCACGTTGCCGTCTGGCCCGAAGGTCGTGATCGGATACAGGCTGTTGCCCGCTGCGGTGGTGATGCGCATCTCGGGGCTGAAGGGCTGGAGCTGCTGGTCGATCATCCGGGTGTAGAGCTCGTAGTCGTCGCCGTCGTCCCGATTGTCGGCGTAGACCACCAAGGCGCGGTCCCCTAGCGGTAGCAGCGAGGGGTAGCGCGAGTGGTTGTTGCCTGGCGAGGAGATGGCTGTGGCTGGCGTGAGGATTTCGCCTTCCTCGGAGACGGTGGCGGCGAAGATCGCCTTGACTGGCGTGTCGGTGTCGAACCAAGCGACCAAGTAGCGATCCTCGTTCCACACCACGGCGGGGTCGACCGGCTTGCTGTCGCCCGCGGTGAGGCTGATGGTGTCTGTATAGGGTTCGAGGGTGGTTTGCTCGAAGGTCCGGAAGCGGATGTGGCCTTGCCCTGCGTCGCCATTGAAGAACGCCAGGCCCAGGGTCTTTTCTCCTGAGGCAATGGCCGGGTTCTCGTCAGCGAAACCTCCAGGATTGCTGAGGGCGATGTTGCCGCCTACCGGCTGGCCTTCGATGTCGACCCGCTGGCCCATCACCTCGAAGTCGCCGTTGCGGTCGTCCTGCCAGACGACGATGAACTCGCTACCATTCCAGCCGAGATCCACATTGATCGAGAAGCCGTTGGCAAAGGTCAGCCGGGTGTCCGCATAAGCCTTGTCGCCGTTGGGTTTGAGGATGGTGAAGTAGATCTCGTAGTTGTCGTCTCCTCGCTCTTGCCAGGCCACCCCGTAGCGGTCGCCGATCCACACGATCGGGCCGCCGGATCCGTCGGCGTTCTGGAGGAGGACTTGCTTCTCGATGGGATCGACTGGCTCGCCAGTGGGCAACAAGCGAGTCTCGAAGACGGTGGACCCCTCCGGTCCATTGCCCCAGTAAATGGACATGTAGCTGTCGTCGCCATAGGCGATCCCACCAGGCCCGGCGGGATCGAGCCCGTCGCTCGAGAGCTTCACCGGGCTGTCGTCCAGGGGGATGAAGGAGGCGCCGTCGTCCACGATGCCGTTGCAGTCGTTGTCGACGCCGTCGCAGATCTCCGGGTTGCCCGGAAAGGCTGCGGCGCTGGTGTCGTCGCAGTCGTCGCCGCACGAATCTGGATCACCCGCCTTGGTCCCCGGGCGGGGCGCTCGGTAGCCGTCCTCGTCGAGATCGTAGGTGGCTGGCTCGTAGTCGCACTCGCCGGTCTCGGGCAGGCAAGCATCGAGGGTGCAGACATCGTCGTCGTCGCAGTCGACCGCATCGAGCACCACGCAGACTCGCGGTGGCAAGGGCACGCCGGCGGGCAGGTCAGGCAGCTCGCCCTCGTACTCGGCGGTGTCGACACAGCCGGTGGGCGCGCAGAGGTTGTCGCTCCCTGGGCAGTCTTCGTTGACGTCGCACTCCGGCTGGGGGGGCAGCGGCGGTGGCACCCACAGCTCACTGCGGGCGCCGCAGGTCGCCGAGGCGGGTACCAGAGCTGCCAGACCGAGCACGTATAGTCCGCGCCAGGCGGACCGAGTCCGATTGTTACCCATCACCGTCTCTCCTGGTTTCCTCAAGCTGCCGCCCTCACAGGCAGCCGCCGAAGCCCTCGACGTCGATGGGCTCGCAGACCATGCCTGGCGGGCAACCGTCATCGCCGCTCAGGGGGCAGAGCTCGACGCACTGAGTGCCCGAGCCCGTGATGACGCAGACGTGGCCGCCATCGCAGTCGAAGCCGCCGTTGCAGGTGTCACCCTGCTGGCCTGGGCCGGGGAGGCTGCAGAAGGAGCCATAGACCTCTTGTCCGCAGGGCTCGGAGGGGTACTCGACGTAGATGTAGCAGGCTTCCCCTGGCGGGCAGTCGCCGTTGTACTGGTTGTACGGATCGCAGGCGAAGTCCTCGATCGGCGGCGGCTGGTCGGGGCAGCCCGGATCCTCGTAGTCCGGCAGGGCGTCCTGGGTAGGTTGCCCGTCAGGCTTGCCGGCTCCGGTGCCGGCGTCGAGGAAGATGTAGCCGCCATCGCCACCGGTGCCGGGATCGGTCTCGTTGGGCGCAAAGCTCACTGAGCTTCCGCAGCCCCCAGCGGTCGTGCCCACCAACCCGCCAAGCAGCGCCGCGGTGCCCATAAGATAAGCGCGGTGCGTCATGGTGAGATTCTATCCCCCTCACGGTGGGGGGCCAGTGGTATTCGCTCGACCATGGCGAGCCCTTGGCTACTTCTGGGTGGGGGGCCGACTCACCCTGAGCTGCTCGATGGTGATCTGCTGCAGGGGGCGACCGTTGGCTGCAGGCACCGACGCGATGCGGTGGATGAGCTCCAGGGGACGGCAGCGACCCAAGACCGTGAGGGTCGGCCGCCCGGGTCCACCATCCGGCGCTTCAGCCAGGCTTTTGGCGGAGCCGTCGGTGATCAGCAGCGTCAGCTCGGCCTGTGGGTGGCTCCGCGATCGCAGGCACAAGAGGCCTGGCTGATCGAGGCGCATCTTGGGCCAAGGCTCGGGCGCGGCGGTCAGGCCCAGGCCCTTGGGGGCCACGTCTCTGAGGGGGCCGAGCTGGATCATCAGGCCCGGGCTGACTCGATCGACGTGGCTGCCGTCATAGGCCGGTAGCCGCAGCCAGCCGCGCCCGGTCCGGTAAGGCCGCTGCCCATTGGCCAGACCCATGAACAGGGCCACATTGTTGGGTGCCTTGTCGGGCCAGAGCTCGCAGCTCAGCTGGCCCATCGAGGTCCCGATGGTCGCCACGAGCTGTTGGCCTGCAGGCAGCGTTGCGGTGGCCTGCTTCAAGCTCCAGCGGCCTCTGAGCGGATCGTCGATGACGGGGCTGCGCCTCGTCGCGGGTCGGGCGCTCGGGGGCAGGGGGCCACCGGCTCGGGCCGAGCGGGCCGCCGCCCAGTTGGGGTCATAGCCCGGCGCGGCGCTGAAGTCGGTGACCGGCTCCCGCGCTCGAGGCTCGTCGCGTCGGGTCACCGGCACGTCGCAGCCGCCCACCACCACCGCGGCGAGCACCGCCAGCCACAGCTTGCGGAACATCCTCGATGTTGTTGCGCTCGCGCTGGCCGCGGTCAAGGATGACCATCGGTGAGGTTCTTGTTCACAGCGACCTGGCTGGCTCCCCTGGCTCTGTTGCTCGTCATCGCCACCGCTGCTTGCGAGCGCACCGCTGCTGAGCCGACGTCCCGATCTCAGGCCAACGGCGGCGCCACCAAGCGACCTGACCCGAGCGGATCGGTGGCGGGCTCAGCCGTCGTTGCAGCGCCCCATCCGGCCGCCGATCGGTGCATTCGGCCCACCCCCCAGGTGCCGACCCGTCCCGACCCGCCACCAGGGCCGGCCCCCGGCTGTCCTGCCGATCCAACCGGTCGGCTCCAGCTGCCTTGGGGCAAGGTGGTCTTTCCTGCGGCGGGCGTTGCGGTGCGGGTCGAGGTGACTCGAGCATTCGAGGAGCGGGCTCGGGGCCTGATGTTTCGCACCGAGCTGCCGGAAGATGAAGGGATGCTGTTCATCTTTCGCCAGCGGCTCGACCACAGCTTCTGGATGAAGAACACCTGCCTGCCGCTAGACATGTTGTTCATCGATGGCGACGGGCTGATTGTCGGGATCGAGGAGAACGTCCCTACCTTGAACGAGGCCAGCTACCGGGTGGGTTGTCCCTCTCAGCTCGTGTTGGAGGTCAACGCTGGCTGGAGTCGGCGCCATGGCGTAATGGCTGGCCAGAAGGTCGAGATCGGCGGCCTGTGAGGCTCTCGTGATCCTGATAGAGCGCGAGCCAGTTCCGTCCGCGGCAGCGCTGAAGGATGCGCTCAGGGCGTTCCTCGAGCTCAGTTCGAGGCGCGCTCGGCCCAACGATCTGGGCGCTCGAGATCCCGACTTCATCGATCGGGCGCTGCCCCTGATGAGCCTGCTCTACGACTACTGTTTTCGCTGCGAGACCGAGCTGACCTGCGAGGTGCCTGACGAGCCATTGCTGGTGGTGGCCAATCACAACGGTATGAGCGGCACCCCCGATCTGTTCTGTCTGATGGTGGCCTTCTGGCGGCGCTATGGCACCCGTCGCCCCGCTTACGGCCTGATGCACGATGTCCCTTTTAGTGTGCCTGGGGCAGGTGCCTGGCTCAATGCAGCGGGCGCCATCGCCGCCAACCCGCCCAACGCCCACGCCGCCCTCGACAGTGGCGCCGCCGTGCTGGTGTTTCCTGGTGGCGATCGCGAGGCCTGCCGGCCCTATCGACAGCGCCACCAAATCGTCTTCGCTGGGCGCAAAGGCTTCCTGCGCACCGCCATCGCGGCTGGGGTGCGGATTCTGCCGGTGGTCAGCGCCGGCGCCCACAGCTCGCTCTATCTGTGGTCGGACGGTCAGCGCATCGCCAAGGCCCTCGGCCTGTCCCGCTCGCCCATGCGGACCAACGTCTTCCCCATCGGCCTGGCGCTTCCCTACGGATTGGTCTTCGGCTTGGCGTGGCCTCACATCCCCTTGCCGGTAAAGGTCCACACTCGCTTCCTGGAGCCCATCGACTTGGGCGTGCCGCCCGAGGCCGCCAGCGATCCCGAGGTGCTAGACCGCTGCTACGCCCGGGTCGTGGCCACCATGCAGCAGGGGCTGGACGATCTGAAGCGGGCGGGCCGCCACGGGCTCTTTCCCAAGCGCTAGTTCAGCATCGACTTGTCCGGCGGCTCATCGTCGTCGTCCGCGCCGCCGGGAATGACTCGAAGGTCCGGGCCGCCGGAGCGGCGGCGCTTCTTGGGGTTCTTGCGCATCGACTGGACCTCGGACTGCAAGCGCGCGAGCTTGAGCTTCAGGTAGTAGCGCCTCAGGGGCGAGCTGTCGCAGAAGAGGTAGCCCGCCGCCATGGCGCCGAAGGGCGCGAACATGCCCTCTGGATAGGGTGACCGGGCGATGACCAACAGGATGTGGAAGACCGCCAGCAGTCCCACCATGACCAGGGGCCGCATGGGGAGCACGAAGAACAGGCGTACGATCTGATTCCGAGCAGAAAAGGCCCAGGCGACGGTGGCTGCGTCGGCGATCACCATGCCGCCGTACCACTGGCGATTGGCTACCTCGGGCAGCAGCGCGTAGCCGACCGACTCGATGGCGTAGGCAAAGGCCGACGAGGCTGCAAAAAAGATGAACAGCCGCTTGGCGCCCCACCGTTCTTCTAGCGTCGGTGCAAAGAAGAACAGCAGCATGATCACCACCAGCGGGTGCCAGGGGCTGTTGGGCGTGTGCAGCAGCGACGCCGTGATCAGGCGCCATAGCTGACCGCTCAGCACCGCCTGGCTGTCTCCAGCGAGCAGCACGAAGATGTCTTGGCCCGCGCCGGCCCAGTTGACCGAGACGGCGAACATCACCCAGATGCAGCCAAGGGCCACCATCAGCCACAGCAGCGGCTTGCTCGGTTTGCGATAGGCAAACGTCCTCTGCTCTTGGCGCATGAATTGGGGCTAACAGCCGTATGCCATCGAGGCAAGGACTACCCGGGCGGCCGATTCCTGCTAGGTGGGCAGGTCAAGGCAGGCAGAACGCGTCGCTCGTCTTGCCGGGCTGCACCTGGGCGGCGCAGGAGGCTCCGGTGCCATAAGGCGCGCCGAGCCCGTCGTAGACTTCGGCCGAGAGCAGGTAGGTCCCCGGCTGCAGTGGCGTCACGTGAGCTTGGGCCGAGCAGGACAGGGGAATGGCGTTGAGAGCCTCGCCCTCGAAGAGCACGTCGAAGTAGTGCTCTGGCGGACAGACGAGATCGTCAGTATCCGCAGCGGTCAGACTCGCCAGCGACAGCCGCATGCTGCCCTGGGAGCTCAGCGCGCCGCAGCTGGGCACCACGGTCTCGCTGGCTGCGCCCATGGCAAAGCACTGGGTCCCGCGCAGGGTGTCATCCACCCCAAGGGCCGAGACGTAGAACGAGTAGTGCGCCCCATCGACGGCGTCGAACATCACTGGCGGCGAGTCACAGGACACCCCCAGCACGCTGGGCAGGCCGGCGAGCTCCTCGACGACATCGAGGCTGGGCGCTGCCGAACAGGGGTCGTCACCAAGCACGTGAGATGGCGCCAGGGCGATGGCGGTCGGCGATGGGGCGGCATCGTCCAGCGGGTCGCAAGGGCGCACGTAGACGCGACGATTCTGGGAGGCCTGGACGGCGCTGCTTGCGGCATTGCCGCAGCGGGTGGTCCAGCGAGGCGCGACCACCTCGTCCGTCGAGGCGAGCAGCATCTGCCGGGCCCCGCTAGAGGCGCCCCCGAAAGGCTTCAGCTCCTCGGGAGGCACGTCGTAGCCATCGACCTGGGCGGTGTAGAGCTGCCCCACCACCACCACCTCGCGGAAGCCGGCGATGAAGGAGCAAGGGGCCGGCGCCGACGAGCCCAGGGTGAAGCCGGTGGTGTCCTCCGGGTCATCATAGGCCGTCAGGGTCACCACGTAGGACCGCATCGCCCCCTCGTTGAGGCTGCACGACACCTCATCCAGGAAGTCAGCGGGCCGCACCGCCACCTCGGTCGGCTGAGGCACAGCGGTACCCAAGAGCTCGTCATCCGTGCAGGCGGTGGCCGCACACGCCAGCACCAGGCTGGCGACCACCAGCTCAGAGTGACCAAAACCTCGGGCGATCATCAGCTGTCGTGTAGTGCAGGACCGGCGCCACCGCTAGCTTGTTGGGGGTGGGGCGGCTCGTCCGCAACACCTCGCGCTGCCTCAATCCGAGTCAGCTTCCGCCGCGCCGGCCCCCGCGGCCCCCTCGCTGATTCGCTCCCGGGCCAGTTGCTCTGCGATCTCGACGGTGGTCGAGCCGCTGACGGCGGCGCGGACCAGGACGTCACGGGCGGTGGTGCCGAGGGCGTCGATGAGGGGGGTGCGGTCGCTGAGGCCCATCACGGTGCGGCCGATGCCGTCTATGGCGGCGCCGGCTGAGGCGATGATGTCTGGGACGAAGAGGATGTCGCGAGCGGCCAGGGTGGCGGCGACGCGACGGTCAGACAGGATGTTGTTGGCAGCGCCGACCACGGCCCAGGCTTGGATCGAGCGGGCCACCTGCTCGGTGACCACGCCGCCGACGGCGCATGGGGCGAGAACATCGACCTTGGCGGAGAGTACGTCGTCGGGCCGGATGAGGGCCGCGCCGAGCTCGTCGGCCAGTCGGGTTGCGCGGTCGGCGTCCACGTCCGACAGCAGTAGCTCGACGCCCTGTTGGTTGAGGGCCTTGGCCACGGCAGCACCGATGGCGCCGCAGCCCTGGACGGCCACCTTCAGGCCGGCCAGAGCGGTTGCGTCGTTTCCCCGCTGGGCGACGCAGGCCTCGATGCATGCCATGAGGCCGCGGGCCACGCTGGCGCAGAGAGCCGCTTCGTCCAGATGGAGGTAGCGGGTGTGCTTGGCGGCGTGCTGCAGATCGGTCTCGGCAGTGCCTAGATCGCCGGCGGTGCGTACCAGTCCGCCGAGCTCTTGCACGAGCTGGCCGAGCCGCTCGAAGGCAGCCGGTCGGTCCAGATCGGGCTGGTCGAGCACCACGATTTTGCAGCCACCGGCGGTCAGGCCACCGAGGGCGCACTTGAAGGTCATGGCGCGGGCTAAGGCGGCTGCGTCAGCGAGCGCGGCATCGAGGGAGGGGTAGGACCGGGTTCGAATGCCCCCGGCGGCCGGTCCCAGGGTCAGGTCGTCGATGACCACCACGGCCCGCAACCCGCTTGGCTGGTCCGCCCACAATAGGCAACGCTCGACGCCCAGCTCGTTCAACCGATCGTGCATGGCTCGTCCTGTCCAGCTCCCACGACCGGCTCGGTGCGGTGGATCGGCGCCTGGGGGTGAGGCGGAGGCCGCGGGTCGTTGCGGTACCGCTTGGTGGTGCGGCTCACTTCCGCTTGCTCTTCAGCGTCTCGATCTCCTGCTTGATCTCGGCCATTTCTCCCAAGATCAGCTTGCCGGCAGGCACGCTCCCGGTGCCCTCGAGCTTCTTCTGAAGCCGGGCGATCTGCTGCTCCTTGGCCTGGATCTGCTTGTCGATTTTATCGTTGCCCCGCCGATCGGTGATTTTGGCGTCCGACAGGGGGGACTCCTGGCCGCCGTAGCGGAGCTTGGCCTTCGGGACGTCCGCATCCTTGGGCACCGAGAAGACGAAGGTGAACGGGCGCATCTCCGCCGAGCCCCCGCTGCAGTCCAGTGGCTCGGAGGGCTGGCACATGACGCAGACGTCTCGCTTGGTGGCGCCACCACCGGCGATGGCGATTTGGTCCGCTCCTGGAATGAGCAGCGAGGCGTTCTTGGTCTCGATCTTGTCGCCCTTGGCGCACTTGTTGTGCACTAGATCGGCGGTCACCACTACGTAGACCTGGCCATCGCTGGCCGACCAGCTTTCAACCTCGGTACCCCCGCCCGGTGAGTGACCTTTGATGGTCTTCTCGATCGCTACCGTGCGGGCGACCACCTGAATCGCCGGCTTGGCGGCGGGACCTGGCGCGGTGGTGTCCCCGCCGTCCTTCGCGGAGTCGCAGGCCGTCAAGGCCGCCATCAGGGTAGGGAGCAGGAGGAACAGCTTAGGGGCAAAACGCATGGGCGGAGCATAGCTCAACGACGGGCTCTCAGGCACCGCTCCATGGGCGGGACGGCTAGTTCACGCCAGCGCCGCCGGCGCCGCCAGCGCCGCCGGCACTTCCACCGCTGCCGGCACTTCCACCGCTGCCGGCGCTTCCGCCGCTTCCGCCAGTGCCACTGCTGCTGCCGCCTTCGCCACCGCCACCTTCGCCCGAGTCGGCGGGCAGCAAGAAGTCGCAGTCGGCGAGCAGCTCCGGGTTGAGGATGATGGTGCAGGCACTCTCGTCTCCGGCGGCGCCACTACTCAGGGCAGGGGGGTCGGCGCAGTCGGTCATGGTGCTGAGCTTGCAGACGGCCGCTTGGTCGATCGCCGCGACACAGGCTTCGACCGCTGGCTGGCCGGGATCTTCCTCAGCCGCCATGCCGAATAGGCACTGGTCGCGGTAGAACAGCTGGCAGGCGGTCACATCGTCTTCGTCAGCGATGCCCGAGGTGCAGCCCATGGCCTCTTCGCAGCGCTTGTTCTCGATGGTGCGGCAGGCCTCGATGGCGATGGCGTCGCTACTGCAATGCCAGCCGGTCACGGCCACGGTGGCCACGACGCACGCCCATCCAAAGGAGCTACCCATCACTCGGAGCACAGACGGTTTACGGCCAGCCATACCGGCGGCCTACCATGCCGAGGTGTACAAGGTAGACTTTTTGGCAGTTCTCGGATGACCTACGACTGTCATGGCGAGCCGACCCACAGACCAAGACTCCCTGCCGCTGCCGCCGGCCGCTCCTTGCGCTGCCATGGTGCTCTGCGCCGGCTTCGGCACTCGGCTCAGGCCCTTGACCGATGAGCTTCCCAAACCGCTCGTTCCGGTCGGTGATCGCAGTGTGATCGGTCACATCGCGACGATGTTGCGGGACGCAGGCTTTCAGCGGATGGTCGTCAACGGCCACCATTTGACCGAGCGGCTCGCGGCGGGGCTCGCCCAGCTCGAGCTGCCCAGCGAGCTGGTCCATGAGCCGCAGATCCGGGGCACTGCTGGGGGGGTGGCTGGCGCGGCCGAGCACCTCGGAGCGGGCGATGTGGTGGTCTACAACGGCGATATCCTGGCCCAGCTGGACTTGCCGGCGCTGCTGGGGGCCCACCGGGCCGGCCCAGCGCTGGCGACGCTGGCGGTCACCCGACCATTGCCGGTGGGGCATGGCACCGTCGGCCTTGATGACGCTGGGCGGGTCGTTCGGCTGCGCGCCGGCCGCTGGGGCGTCGAGGCCGCTGGCGCCGACTTCGTTGGCGTCCAGGTGCTGTCGCCCCTTGGTCGGGACCGCTTGCCCGCCGACGGCTGCTTGGTAGGCGACCTCTACCTGCCGGCACTCGACGAGGGACTCGAGTTGCGGGCCGCTGCGGTGGCCAGCGGCTTCTTCGACATCGGGTCGCCAGCGGCCTATCTCGCCGCCAACCTGGCGTGGTTGGCCGAGCGAGCGGAGCCGAGCTGGGTTGGACCTGGCGGAGCGGTCAGCGATCGGGTCGAGCTGCGGGACAGCCTGGTGGGTCCTGGTGCGGTCATTGAAGGTCGAGGGGTTGTCGAGCGGTGCGTGCTGTGGCCTGGGGCCAAGGTCGTGGCGCCGCTCGACAATGCTGTCGTGACCACTGAGGGGCGAGTCGTGAGCTGTTGAGGTAGGCCTCGAGAAATCAGTCCTGAAGTGCGTGAAATCAGGGCCTCTTTCAGGCGACGCTCATCTGTCGCGCTAGGGAAACAACAGTTCCACGGTCAGCGCTGCTGTGCCGTCAGGATGCTCGCCGCCCAGCAGCGCCAGCGTCCCGTTAGGTGCCGGGACCGGCACGGCGCCGATGCGGGGTTCCCGCAGCGGTAGCTCGGTGGCGGTGGCAGCCGCGATGGCGATCGCGAAGGCTCGCACTTGGCTGTCGCCCGTGTCGTGGCCGACCAGCAACACCTGGCCCTCATCGGTGGCGTAGGCGTCGCAGCCTGTGAGCGTGGACGGCAGGACGATGTCCAGGGTGACGGCGGCGCAATCGGAGACGCAGTCGAGATTGAGGGATCGCACCGGCGCTGGCTGATCGCCGTCTAGGCCGCAGAGCAGCACTAGCTCGCTGCCCGCGATCCCGGTGACTGCGCCGGCGGCCGTCACTGGATCGGGCTCGAAGGGCCGAATGCTCGCCGCGGTAGCGCCGGCGGCGAGCACCTCGACCCCCGCCGCTCCATCGCTACCGCCGGCCACGGCCAGCCCGATGTCGGGCACCCAGGTGGCCGCGGCATGGTGTCGCAGGGCCGTCAAGCTGGCGCTCGCCAGGCTGCGATCGGCTTTGACGATCAGGACCCGGTCACTTGGTGGGTCCGCCCGCGTCGCGCCGACCACGTAGCTGCTCTCCGGCCCGACGACCGTCTTGCCGCCAGCGACCTGGTCAAACCCAGTCAGGCCGCTGGGCGGTTCGACGACCGTCGAATCTCCGGCTGCGAAGTCGAGCCACACCGCCTCGGTATCATCGATGAACAGGGCGGCGTTGCCGTCGCTCGCGACCACCACCGACTTGGGGACCCGGGTCAGGGTTCCGCCAGTGGTGCCGCCTAGCGCCAGCAAATCGTAGAAGGCGACGGCGCCGTCGCTATCGTCCCCGACGGCCTGGCCGCCGGTCAGCAACAGCAACCGCTCGCCGATCACCGCACCGAGGCCGCCGACGTGACTGTGGCTCAGCTGACCTGGGGGACGGGCCCACTCGCCCAGCCGCTGGGCGAAGACCGGCCATACCTCGCTGACCAGGGTGCCGATCACCAGCCCTGGGGATCGGCCGCGGGCCCGCACCGTGTTGCTCGAGTCGGTGCCGGTGACCTCGATGTGGATCAGCTCCTCCACCGCCACTTCGCCGAGGGCAAAGCTTCCGCCAGGCTCGGTAGTGGCGCTCGCCAGCGTGCTGCCGTCAGCGGCGATTCCTTTCACCGACACCTGAGTGACCGCCGGATCGCGGCTGAAGGCGTCACTCTCGTGTCCCGTGGTGATCTCGATGGTCACCACGGTGGGATCGGCTGCGCAGGCCGAGCAGAGCGTGACGAGTGCGACGAGGGTGCCGCGCGCGTAGCGCGCCAGAATGGATGCCGGACGACTCACGAGAGGGGGCATGGTAGCGACTGAGGGTCGCCATGACGACCTCCCTGTCATCTGCGCTTCAGGCCCTTGTCGTGCAACTCGAGCCTGAGCCGCTCACCATCGCCCGTCGCTTGGCCGCCGCTGGGTTGCCTCAGCTGGCGATGTTGCATGCTGGAGAGCCAGGTGGCGTGGGCCCCTACTCTTTCGTGACCGCGGCGCCAGACCGGACCAGCCGGGCCATCGATCCGCTCGACGATGATGACGGAATCCGCCCCCCACCGGACCATCCCCTGGCCCAGGTACCTCGGTGGATCGGTGTCATTCCCTTCGAGTCCCGCCGTGGCCTGGAGCGGTCGAGTTGGTGCGAGTCTGATCGGCGGCCTGAGCCGCTGATCTGTCGTCCCCATTGGTGTCGCTACCGAGCGGTCGTTCAGATCGACCACCAGCGCGGCACGGTGCAGGTGATCGGCGATGACGAGGCCTGTCGCGCTCGGCTGGTGGCCGCCCTGGGCGTGGCGCCCGCGGACCCGCCACAGGTCGTGCTGGCGCTGGGACCGGAGCCCCCGGACGCCGACCACATCGCTCGGGTCGCGCGGGCCCGAGAGCTGATCCTGGCCGGTGATTTGTATCAGGTGAGCCTCGCCCGTCGGCTGAGCGTGACGCTGCGCCGCGGCTCAGCGTTGGATCTATACGACCGAATGCTCGCGGTGGCGCCGAGCGCTTATGGTGCCGTGCTCAGCTTGGCTGGTGGGACGCAGGTCGTGTCCACCTCCCCTGAGCTGCTGCTCAGGGGCGAGGTGCAGCGGGCTGTGGCGGGGTCCTTGCCGAGCTTCACAACCCTCGCCACCGAGCCGATCAAGGGCACCCGCCCCCGGGGCTCGGATCGGGTGACGGACCAGGCCCTCGCCGCCCAGCTCGATGCCGATCCCAAGGAGCGCGCCGAGCTGGCCATGATTGTCGACGTGGAGCGCAACGACCTTGGCCGGGTGTGTGAAGCCGGCTCGGTGCAGGTGGCCCAGCCACCTAAGGTGGTGACCCACCGGACCCTCCACCACCGCAAAGCACAGGTGGTGGGACGGGCGCGAGGGGAC
>JAUVCD010000901.1 GCA_030590865.1 Myxococcales bacterium
GCTGGGTACGGGGCGCACGGCCAAGGCCATCGCTGTGGGGGGCGCCCACGGCTGCGTCTTGACGGACAACGATCTCGTCAAGTGCTGGGGCGCCAACGGCCATGGGCAACTCGGCGCCGGAGATTTGGTGGACCGCGGCAATGCGGCGACCGACCTGGGCGACAACCTGAGCTTCGTGAACCTGGGCAGCGGGCACACCGTGCAATCCATCGGTGCGGGCAGCCACCACAGCTGCGCGGTCATCGATGACGGGACGGTGCGGTGCTGGGGACGGAACGGAAGCGGTGAGCTGGGCTTGGGTGACACCTTCGACCGCGGGGTAAACCTCGGGCAAATGGGGGACGGCCTGTCCCTCGTCGACATCACGCCCTGACTCGTCTGCGGCCCACGGTCCCTCCTTGACTCGGCCGCCGATGCTCGAAAGGATAGGAGGTTGGGATCGACCAGGAAGGGATGGGATCTGCGATGGGTAGCGTACTGACCTCTGGACTAGTGACTGTGGTGCTCGTGGCCGCGGCCGGCACCCTCGGGCTGGTTGGCTGTGAGAGCGAAGAGCAAGAGCCTTGGACGAGCAGCACTAGCGGTACCGGCGGCACGACGAGCACCAGTAGCGGCACTGGCGGCACGACGAGCTCCAGTAGCGGCACCGGCGGCACGACGAGCGGTGGTGGCGGCGCCGGCGGCACGACGAGCAGTGGTGGTGGCGGCGGTGGAGTCGCCGGGGCCATGCCCACCAATTCCGAGGTGGTCTTCTTACACCACAGCACCGGCGGCGTGATCTGGGGTGGAGGCGTGGACACCGCCATCACCGAGTACAACACGGCCAACACGACGACCTACAATGTCACCCAGGTTGCCTATCCCGACTCGCCCTATCCCTGGGCCAACTACCCCTACGACTACTGGCACCTGTGGATCGACGGCGGCGGGCAGGCCGGCATCGGGCAGTGGGCTGGCGTGCCGACCCTCACGAGCTTCACCGACGTCAACCAAGTGGTGGTCTTCAAGCACTGCTACCCGGTGAGCGCCATTGGCGCCGATACGGGCTCGCCCGACGTCGGCTCCTCGAGCAAGACCATCGAGAACTATCAGCTCCAGTACAACGCCCTGAGGGACCACCTGCTCACGTTCAGCAGCAACCGCTTCATCGTCTGGACCGGGGCGGCGCTGGTGGAGGCCTCGAGCTCCACCGCCGCCGGGCAGCGCGCCCGCCAGTTCTTTGCCTGGGTCAAGGACGTCTGGGACGTGCCGGGCGACAACATCTACGTGTGGGATTTCTACGAGCTCGAGACCGAGGGAGGCAATTTCCTACTCGATCAGTACTCAGCTGGCTCGGGAGACTCCCACCCAAGCTCGGCCTTTGCGCAAACCGTCGCACCGTTCTTCGCTCAGCGCATCATCGACGTGATCGAGGGTCGGGGGGACATCGGCTCGCTCACCGGAGAGTGACCCGTCGGGAGTCACAGAGTGGCTCCCCTCAGTCCTGGTAGGTTCCGTTCATCACCTGCTCGTAGAGGCTCCAGAATGAGCTGCCGCTGGGCGAGTCGAGCTCAGGCACGCCGGCGCTCGCGTGGATCATCTTCATGTCTTGGGTGCGGATGATCACGTTGGTGGGCCAGCCACCGTCGAGGAAGGGCTTGGCGTAGCCGTTGGGATCGAGGGCCAGTGGCGTTTCCACTCCGTAGCTTGCGGCCCAGGTCTCGAGCTCGAGGTAGGTCGCTGGCTCTCCGGTGGATGGGTCGTTTCCCTCGAGCAGCAGCGTCAAGAAGCCGCCGCCTTGAGCTCCGTACTTCGCATAGGCGGCGGGCAGCACGACCTCCGATTCGTATTTGCAGGGCCCACACCAGACCGCTGAAATATCCAGCAGCAGGGCTCTGGGTTTGGGCGAGCCTGCTCCGTAGGGTGCGTCCTCCGGAAACAGCCCGTCGCCAGTGGGATTGTAGAAGTCCGACATCTGTAGGAATCGCAGCTCGCCCCCGGTGACCGGATCGAGGTAGTTCGCGTAGCCGAGGAACACCAAGTTCGGAATCGCTCGACCGATTTCCCAGCCGACCACGTCCGGGTAGGCGATTTGTGCAGGGGCGGGCTGGCCGTGATCGGTAGGGTCGTCCCCAAAGGCAGGGGCGATCTCGTCCGGTGCGGTCTCGGTGGTTGCGCAGCCCATCAGGCCAAGGCCGAACAGCAGGGCAGATAGGACGGGGACGCGGCTCTTGGTCGGTTGTTGCATGAGGGCTCTTGGGTGGAGCGAATGAGATGGCGGGCCGAGGCGCCTGGGCCTCGCTGTTTAGCCCGAAGCCGAGCGTGTCCGCCCATGGCTGGGTCAGTTTTTTGCAATGGGTAGGCCAAGCCACCGATAGCCTCGGTCCGCTCCGTTGCTGCGGAATTCTACGCATTTGCTTGATGCGGCCCTCGCCTCACGGTGTCGCTTGCGCTTCGGGCGGCCCTCGAGCGCCGAGATGGTGGCCCGAGGTGCCGGCGACTCGGCACTGGATCGGATCGACGCTGAGGCGGAGACTCCCCTACCTCATGACACCCTTTTGGCTAGAATAGGATCGATGGAACGCCAGTTGGGATATGGGCTTGCTTGTCTGCTTCTCGCCGGGATCGTCGCTGCTTGCGGAGCACGCTCCGAGTTGGTCCTAGGCGCCGGTCCAGGGGCCGGTGCCGGCACCGGGGTGGGCGGAGCGGGGGGCCTTGGCGCCGCCGGTGGAACCGTTGGCGGAGGCGGCGCAGGTGGCGAAGGCGGCGTGGTCACTTGCCTGCCAGGAGAGGTCCTGGTGTGCGGATCCGATGTGGGCGAGTGCGCGACCGGAATTCGGGAGTGCGTGGACGGGTTCTTTGGCCCCTGCCAAGGGGCGATCGATCCCATCGACGAGCTGTGTAACGCCCTGGACGACGATTGCGACGGTCAGATCGATAACGGGTTCGGTCTCGGCCAGGCGTGCGACGGGCCCGACTCGGACCTGTGCCTCGACGACGAGATGACCTGCGTCGGATGCTCGCCAGGCCCCAACAACGACGAGACCTGCAACGGTATCGACGACAACTGTAACGGCATCACCGATTCGGACTGCGACTTCGGC
>JAUVCD010000984.1 GCA_030590865.1 Myxococcales bacterium
CGTTGAAGGGTGCGGCGACGCGCCGCCGGTCTCCCTTGGCCCAATGGTGGCCGCCGCCGCTGGACACCCAGCCCTGGCAATAGGACCCTGGGGCCGATGACTGGCACCTCACAGCCGTCCGGCAGTGCCCTCGTCTTTGCCCTGATCATTGGTCTCATCGCACTTTGTGCGATCGTGCACACTTTGTGGGATGAATTTCCGCGTGTCCTGCTCGTCAGTCGCACATGCGACAGTTGAAGTGTGAGGAAGACACGTGGGCGTGGGAGCAGTTTGGACACGCAGCGCTGGGCGACAGCCGGCGTACTGCCCGTGTGGTGAGGATGGCTGCACGGGCGGCACAGTCACCTGGCGGCAAGATCTCTCAGGTGTTCGAGGGTGCTTCAGAGCGCCAAGGCGCCTACGATTTGTTGGAGACCCATCACGTTTCGGTCGCGGCGCTAAGCAGCGCACTTGGAGCAGCAGCAGCTGAGCGGGCAGCGCACGACACCTTCGCCTTCGCAGCGGTGGACGGGTCGAGCCTCACACTCACCGATCGCGCCAAGAGCAAGGACTTCGGTAGCCTGGGTGCGTTGATCCACCACGTTCGTGGATTGAAGGTGATCAGCACACTCGCGTGTAGCCCCGAGGGTGTGCCGCTGGGCCTGCTTTCGCAGGCGTGGTGGGCACGGACAAACGCCAAGAGCCTAGGCACAAAGGAAAGGCGTAGGCGCAACAAGAAACGGAAGGTTGAGGACAAGGAGACGTGGCACTGGCTCGAGGCGATCGATCACGCGGCAGCACAGGCGGACCAAGCAGGCGCACGGCTGTGGTTCCTGCTGGACCGAGAGGCGGACAATCGGGACATCCTGCTAAAGCTCGCCGAAACCACACACAGATTCACAGTGCGCGGCTCGTGGGATCGCTTGATCGAGGCCACCGGCAAAGACAAGCGCTACCTACGACAGTGGCTGGCGCGCGAGGCTCCTGGTGGTCACTACGGCCTCGAGATCTGTGCTGGGCCCAAGCGCACGGCACGTCGCGCGCACATCGATGTTCGTTGGGGACGTGTCGTGCTTCGCCTCCGCGATCGCTGGAGAAAAACGGAGCGTCGCCTCGAGGTGATGGCCGTCTGGGCACGCGAAGAAGGCACCTGTCCCGCAAACGAAAAGCCGGTGGACTGGCTGCTGCTCACCAGCGCCACTGTCGAGTCGTTCGAGGATGCGAGCCTCGTTGTGGGGGGATACACCCGACGATGGCGCGTGGAGGAGTTTCACAAAACCTGGAAGAGTGGCGCCTGCAAGGTCGAGGAGTCGCAGCTACGAAGTCAACACGCCGTCACGCTCTGGGCGACTATCCTTGCTGCTGTGGCCGCGCGAATCGAACGCCTCAAGTTCCTGGCAAGAACATCCCCGGAGCAGCCCGCAACCGTCGAGCTGTCCAAGCATGAAATCCGGGCTTTGATCTTGCTCGTGCGAGAAACCAAGAAGCGCAATGAGACCATCCCCGACACCACGCCGACCATCGGCCAGGCCACCGACTGGATTGCTCGGCTCGGTGGCTACACCGGCAAATCCTCCGGCGGGCCACCTGGCTCGATCACAATCCGTCGCGGCCTGGACAAAGTGCGGCCCGCCGCGCGCGTGATCGCCGCACTGGAGACCGAGGGGCGGGCCGACATTTCGGGGTGAATGCGGTGGCTTTCCCGCGAGCGTACTTAGGATGAGGTGCTGGACTTGGCTGTGGTCGCCGATGCGACCAGAATCGCCACGAGTTGGTCCGTCTCGTCTACCAAACGGTCTGTGGCTCCCGGTTCGAGCCACGTCGAGCGCTGGACAACCCGCAGCCAGTAATGCGCCTCTCTGAGCTCCTTGGTCGCGACCCGGATCTTGTGCACGAAGTCTGCACGGCTCTCGGCACCGCGGGCTTCTTCGTAGTTCGCGCCGCCGCCGGTGGTGGCCCGCCACAATTGCTTGGCCACGTGCTTGGACGCAGCGTCGAGCCGCAGACCAGGCAGCAGCTGTCGCACGCCTTCCACGGCATCGAGCAAGCGCTCAGCAATATCGTCGCCTTTGCGACGCGGACCGTTGTCGGTCCTCTGTCCCTTGTTCCTAGTTCCTAGTTCAATTCGCCGTTCCATATCCTCTCCATCGCCAGCCGGCGGCGATGGTTGCAGGGAAGAACATCCCAACTGGAACTGGAACTAGGAACTAGGACCAGGGAACAGGGAACGATCCAGGGCAGATGAGACCAATGATCAGCCCTAAACGCTCAGGTCCCCCAAGTCCCGAACTTCTCAGGAAAGCAATCGGGGTGACATTCGTCGTCCGTCCCGACGCAGACGCGAATCATGTAGCGGTTGTTGTAGTCCTCTTCGCTGACCTGGCGGAAGACGATCCATTGCTGGGGATCGTCCGGTGGCTCGTCGAAGAACGGCATTTCAGCGTCGAAGCTGCGCACGCTCACCCACAGGTTTCCGCCCAAGAAGCGATAGCGGAAATGGCCGCTGCGAGTGTCGGTATCGTTGATGTTGGGGTGGGCGCAGGAGAAGTGCTCGGTGAAGGTATAGGTCACCAGGTCGTCGGCAACCG
>JAUVCD010000960.1 GCA_030590865.1 Myxococcales bacterium
TGTACTGGATCAGGATTACGAGATGTTCGAGCAGCAGACTCCTCATCGGGTGCTGCATCATGAGTACTGGACCGACTCCGCCGGCGCGGGGCAATGGCGCGGGGGGTTGGGTGTAATCACCAGGTTGAATCTGGGCGGGGAGGGTACCACCTTCGTTACCTTTGGCGAGGGCGACGTGGAGCAACCGCTGGGGACGGCGGGGGGCAAGCCCGGGGCGCTCAACTCGATGAAGCTGACTTTCCCCGACGGCAAAGAGCACGTCCCCACAACGAAGGATCTGATCCCCGGCATCCCGACGGATACTACATATTATCAGGAAGCCGGCGGCGGCGGCGGCTGCGGAGATCCCCTTGCGCGCCCGGCGGACAAAGTACTGGCCGACGTTCGCAACGAGAAGGTGAGTCTGCAAAGCGCAAAGGACGACTACGGAGTCGTCATCGACCCCAAGACCATGACCATCGACCAACCCGCCACCGACAAGCTGAGAAACCGCTAGTACAGATGTTCCGAGGTTCATGCCGTAATTCGGACGGTTGACCCGTGCCGCGTTCCTGAGGCAGCCGATGTCAATTTGAGGCGACTCGAAGGGCGCGGCAGGGAGTAATTTGCGGATCATTTGGATCGTCAGTGAATAATCAACGCCCTTTTGATATCTCACCAATATGCCTGCCGGTCGTCCAGCGCGCCGCATCGTTCTCGAATCCAAGCTACGAGAGAAGCTTACCGCCCTGTCTCGCAGCACCAGCTCTCCCTTCCGCGTCGTTATGCGTGCTCGAATCATCTGCCTGGCAGCCGATGGTCGCGGCAACAAGGAGATAGCGAAAGATCTCAAACTCGGCGAGCGAACTGTGGGTAAGTGGCGCAGGCGGTTCGCCGACGATCCCCGATCCGGGGTTCTCGATGACGCTCTACGTAGCGGGCGCCCGCCTCAGGTGGACATGACGGTCCGCCTGCACCTCGTCAAGCTCGCCTGCCGGCGGCCAGAAGGAAACAAGTCTCCCTTCCGCGACATCTGGACGCAGCAAGCCCTGGCCGATGCGCTGCTGGTCGATACAGGAGTAAGACTCAGCCGTAGCGAGGTTCGGCGCATCCTTGACTGCGAGGGGCTTCGTCCTCATCGCGTTCGTCAGTGGCTCCACAGCCCGGACCCGGATTTTGCCGCAAAGGTCGAACGCATCTGCGGTCTTTACCTGTCGCCGCCGAGCGGAGCTCAGGTGTTGTGTATCGACGAGAAGCCGATGCAGGCTCTTGGGCGCAAACATCCGACGAGGATCGGACCGCGAGCGGTCGTCCGGTACGAGTACGAGTACAAACGCCACGGAACTCGACCATTGCTCGCTGCCTTCAACGTGGCGGACGGAACGCTGTTCGGTCAGGTGCGGCCGAACAGAAAGGCGGATACGCTTGTCAGCTTCATGAATGACGTTGCCAAACGCTACCCAGACGGAGATGTGTACGTGGTGTGGGACAACTTGAACATTCACCATGATGGACCGGGCAATCGTTGGAGCAAGTTCAACGCCGAGCACGGTGGGCGGTTTCACTTCGTCTACACACCCCTGCATGCGTCTTGGGTCAACCAAGTGGAGGTCTGGTTTTCGATCCTTGAGCGACGAGTGCTGCGTCACGGCAACTTCGCGGGTCCCCAAGAACTGGCGGACACTGTCCACGGTTTCATTCGGTACTGGAACTCACACGAAGCCCACCCTTTCCGCTGGACCTTTCGTGGTCGTTTCGAGCAAAGTCGACAAGGACGCGTAGCCTGAACCAAACGCGTCCGAGGTGCATCATGGAAAAAATCTTCATGCAATCCACGACCGAGAGCGTGGAAGACTACCTTCGTAAGCATGGTTTCGAGCATCTTCGTACGCGTTTTCACGGCAAAGTGGTAACCATCGAGTCCGGCCCGCAGGAGGATCCAGTACGACATGCCCGCTTTCGCAAGGACACTGTGCATTTATGGATATTGGAGATAGCCGATCACCGCGGACGCTGGGAGCGAACAGGTCTTCGGGACACCATCGACAACCTGCGCATGGCGCTCATCAATAACTTCTCCTGGGTACTCGAAAAGATCGTCTGAGCTGCCGCGCCCTTCGAGACGCCCCGCTACGCGGGACTCCTCAGGACCACGGCCTGACTCGTCACAAGGAATTACGGCACGAATTTGGGATCGCGTGTACTAGTCCGTCGGCCACATCCGCCTGATCGAGAGATTCCAGCTTGTCTCTGGTGACACTGCCGAGTTCTGTATCCCAGCCCATTCGTTTGTACAGCGCGGTCTTGGCCTGCTCGAACACGTCCCGGTCCAGGTGAGGGGTGTCGTCGATCTGCTCGAAATACCACGCCGCCAGGTTGTCGTGACCGCGGAAGTCTCCTTCGGGGTAGCCCGCTCCGCCGCGCAGGTCGGTGGTGTTCCAGTCTCGGGCGGTGATTGCACGGTATAGATCGACCAGCGCCTCGCCGCGCAGATCGAGTTCGTCCGCCGTCACTTCGTCCCCGGTCACCGCTCGGTACAGCTCGGCTTCGAGGCCCAGGTCACCAGCATATTCCCGCTGTGGTTTCGGGCAGCAGTAGTTGGGGAACACCCAGTCACAGAGAGTCAGGGAGTCCTTGAGCATCGAGCGCGTCATCAGGAAACGAGCCAGCTCGATTCGGGCGGGGGTCGGCGGCCCGACATTCCAGGTGATGTTGGGATCGTCGAGCATCTCCGGGTCGCCGAAGTGG
>JAUVCD010000351.1 GCA_030590865.1 Myxococcales bacterium
CCGAGGCCGCCAAGCTACGCCGTGAGAGCACCAAGGCCCTCGCGGAGTTTGGCAAGGAGGGCGACACGATCGGTCGGGAGATCGTCAAGCTCGAGGGCGAGCGGCTGCGCAAGACCCTCAAGCTCGAAGAGCTGCTGCAGACCCTAACCATCACGCCATCGAAGTAGCTGGCCCAAGGGTGTTTGCGCGCCCCCGCTGTGCCCCGCTGCGCCCACCCACCGCTGGTCAGCGGTGGGCGCAGCGGGGCACAGCGGGGGCGCGCGTCGGCCGACTTTTGGCCAGCACTCTCAGTTACTTCCGAGGGGCTTTTTGAGAAAAAGCTCTTCCCCCAGCGCCAAAGGCGCCGGGGGCCCCTCCCGAAAAAAGGGCGGTGGGCTGGGGGGCCTTCCTAGATGAGGGGTGCGGGGCCGGCGCCCTCGCTGACGGACAACCGAAGGCTGGCCACATGGGCGAGGCGCCCTTAAGGTGTGCTCAGTCATGGCCGCACCGAGCTCGCTCGAACGGAAGGACGTGAAACGTCCGACGTTTCTCCAGCAGCGGGTCGCCAACCTTGGCCTCTTGTTGGGCACCATCGGCGGCATCTTCATCGTGATGCGGGTCGTGCTGGTGGTCGCGGTCGGGCGTTACGAGCGCTTCACCGACGTGTCGATGCTCGTCCATTACGCCGGCGTGGCGGTCACCCTGGCCATGTGGGCGGTATGTCGCCGTGGCAGGCTGCGCGACTCGGTGACCCATGGAATCGAGCTGGCTGGCATCGTGATATCCGGCACGCTCTACGTAGGTATGGGTTGGGACCTACCCCAGCCTTTCCGACCGGAGATGACGGTCCTCTTGGCGCTGGGCGTATTTCTGCTCACTCACGCTATCTACGTGCCCAGCTCGTGGCTGCGGACGACCATTCTCGGTAGCGCGCTCGCCGTCCCGCTCGTCATCGGCACCTGGACCATGGTGACTCCAGTGGAGCCGCCGCTGGCGGCGGCCTACTTTGCCTCACCGCACAGCATCTACAGCAGCCCTGAGAGCATCGTCCTGCTGGGCATGGCCAGCGTGGTGACCTGGTGGATCGTGGTGATGATCTTGGCGGCCTCGGCCTCGGCAGTCATCTACGGGTTGCGCTCCGAAGTGCGCGAGGCGCGCCAATTGGGACAGTACACCGTCGAAGAGAAACTCGGCGAAGGCGGGATGGGGATCGTCTACCGGGCGAACCACGCCATGCTGCGACGCCCGACGGCGGTCAAAGTACTGCTGCCCGACCGGGTGGGCGAAGCGGAGATTGCCCGCTTCGAGCGGGAGGTCCGGGCCACCGCTCGGCTGTCCCATCCGAACACGGTCACGATCTTCGACTATGGGCGCACCCCTGAGGGTCACTTCTACTACGCCATGGAGCTGCTCGACGGCGCGAGCCTTGCCGAGATCGTCAACCTCGCCGGACCGCTACCGCCGGGACGGGTCGTGCACATCATGCAGCAAGTGGCCGGCGCACTGGCCGAGGCCCATGGCCTGGGCTTGATTCATCGGGACATCAAGCCCGCCAACGTGATGATGACGACCCAAGGGGGCGTCTTGGACGTGGCGAAGGTGGTGGACTTTGGGCTGGTCAAACAAGTCGCCGACAGCGACGTGTCGCTCACCGGGGACGGCGAATGGATCGTCGGCACGCCTTTGTTTCTCGCCCCAGAGGTCATCTTGAGCCAGGCAGCCGACGACGGCCGCAGCGATCTCTATGCCTTGGGCTGCATCGGCTATTTCCTGCTCACCGGTGAGCCCGTGTTCATGGGGGACACCATGGTGAGCATCTGCAGCATGCACCTGACCCAGGAGCCCGAGCCGCCATCGGCACGGCTCGGTACGCCAGTGCCCGCCGATCTCGAGAAGCTGCTCCTCGAGTTGCTCGCCAAAGAAGTAGCCGATCGCCCGGCCAGCGCTGCGCTGCTCGCCGACCGCCTCGAAGCCTGCGAGTCCTGCGGAGTTTGGACTCAGGCCGATGCGCGCCAGTGGTGGCATCAATGGGGCGAGGAGCTGCGCAACGAGCGCGCAGCTGGGGCACAAGAGGAGAGCGACATCACGTCGGCCCTCACGGTCGATCTACTCCACCGCACGCCCGACACGCGACCCTCGTGACCGGTCCGGCGGGCCAAGCTTGCGAGCCAGGCCCAGTTACTTCGTTGGCGCGGGCTCGGTCTTGTCCTGAGATCCTGGCGACGACTCGGCGGCAGATGCCCCCGGACGGCTGCCAATCGAAGCCTCGTTGTCCGAGTTGTACCAACAGGTGTCGCAAGCTCCACCGAGATCGCAAAGCCCGAGAGGCCGCAGACAGGTGCCGACGTAGCCCTCTGGCGCCTGCTGCTCATAGACCTCGATCAGCCGGCAGCCCGCCGAGTCGCTAGCCGGGCTGCCGCCTAGTCCATCGCCTCCGGTCGCCTCGGATTCCAACCGTGGCTCGTGCTGCCCGGTCTTGTCGGTCATAGGGCCATGGTCCGCCTCAGCAGCGATGTCGTCAAGCGCCAGCATGCCGAGCGCCCGTCCGCTTAACGCCGACGAGGACGGCCAGTGAAGACCGCCCCGTCGAGGGCATCGATGGCTCGCTCGGCGTCCTTGGGCCAGCCAGCTCATGGTTCGTCCTAGGGGCCAGCAAATCGAGCACGCAGGTTAGCGCCGCGCGCTCGAGCTGGCTGCTCTTCACACGCCTGGATCGAGGACGGGGCGTCCAAACGTGTGTTCCGCGGGTCTAGGAGGCCCGCCGGTCTTCAGGGCGCTACCAGCGATCCCGTCCGCCGCCGCCGCCGCCGCCGCCGCCGCCGCCGCCGCGGGGCCCGCGAGCTTGCGCCTCGTCGACCTTGATGGTGCGGCCGTCTAGCTCCGTGCCATCCATCGCAGTCCTTGCCTCGCCCGCAGGAGCGTCGTCGAGGTAGGTCACGAAACCAAAGCCGCGCGAGCGGCCGCTGTCTCGATCGGTGATGACCTTCGCTTCTTCAACCTGACCAAAACGCTCGAAGGCGTCCCGCAAAGACGCGTCGTCGGTATTCCAGCTCAATCCGCCTACAAACAGTTTCTTACCCATGTCAGTCGTCACTCCAGTCGGTGCCCGGATGGGACACGCTCTCTGCACTGTGCGCAGGCGGGCAGCACCCGCCTACACCCACGGCAGCCATCTGAGCTGCCTGTTTTCTGCCGGGGTTTGCTTAGATTCCGACAGCTTGGTGCCCCACTCTGCACAGACAATAACGGCCTGACCGAGACACGCTGTGAAAGCACCGCATCGGGTTGCAGGCCGAAACCTCGGACAAATGAACAGGGCGCCGGTTTTCTATGGCCGCCCACAGTCCCGCGTCAACTTGTATCGCCCGGTCGATCGGGTCGCAGCGGCACGGGTGCCGGTGGTGCTTGGGCCAAGCCCCTCTGAACCCCCGCCCCAAGTCAACCAGCACCAACGCTGGCCAAAGCAGTCAGGATTCGAGCTACTCGCCCACGACAGGCTGAGCCTCACTGGGCACGCTGGGCGGCGGCGGCTCTGACGCCCGAGCGCTACGGGCCTGGTCGCGCAACGCCGCCAAGCGCTCAGCCCATCGGCTCTTCTGTTCGTCCGGTGCTGCTGCCTTGGGCTCGTGGTGGTGAATGGTAAGCTCTGGTGCCATCATGACCCCATTAGTGGCCGCCACCGGCGGAACATTCACCGGCAAGCCGGGACGCCACCGGCCCACCAGGCCAACGACGAGGACAGCGCCCGCCCGCTGGGCTACAATTCTGGCCGAGCCAGTGCGCGAAGCCCCCCCGTGCCGGCCCGGCCACATCCGGCCGTGCCTTACCAACCGCTGGAGAACCATGGTGAGCCTGACGACCTGCAATCAGTGTGGCGGTTTCGTACCCTCAGGCGGTAGCGCGTGCCCCAATTGCAACGCCCGGCCGAGGATGGGCCGACTCGGGCGGAGGCTCTTGAACACCGCCAGCGGCGGCGCGGTGGCGCTTACCCTGATGGCCTGCTACGGGGGCGCGCCCCAATATCACAACCTGGAACCCGTCGAGCCGGTGGCCGGCGGCCGCTGCGACACCGGGGAGGAGGACATCGACGGCGATGGCTACTGCTCCCCTGAGGATTGCGACGAGGTCAACGCCGACATCCATCCTGAAGCCGCCGACCCGTCTGGGGACGGCATCGACCAGAACTGCGACGGCTCAGACGGCGTCCCTAGCCAGACCATCGCGGACGAGCCCGGCTGACCTAAGCGCTCTGCCGCTGGTCGCCGGCGACGGCGTCGACGATGATCTCGCCGTCCTCGACCGCAACGAGCGCGACCGCGCCCTCGTCGAGATCGCCACTGAGAATCATGTCGGCCAAAGGGGCTTCGACGAGCCGAGAGACCGCTCTGCGCATCGGGCGAGCTCCGAGCTCGACGTCGAAGCCACCCTGTTCGAGCAGCACGTCGATGGCGGCCTCGTCGACGTCCAGCCGAACGCCGCGCAGCTCGAGCGAAGCGCCTAGATCGGCCAGCAGCCGGCTGGCGATGGCACGGATGTCGGCGCGCTCCAGATGGCGGAAATAGATGACCTCGTCGATGCGGTTGTACAGCTCCGGCGGAAATGCAGCCCGAGCTGCCTTGACCGCCACGCCGCTGAGCTCGCTGGCATCGCGGCGGCGCGTGCCGCCGGTGAAACCCACCCGTCGCTGGGTCATAGCCTCCCGCAGCTCGGCCGAGCCCAGGTTGGAGGTGAGCACGATTACCGAGTGGGTGAAGTCGATGGTGCGGCCCCGCCCGTCGGTCAACCGCCCCTCATCAAAGACCTGCAAGAACGACTGCAGCACGTCTCGGTGAGCCTTCTCGATCTCGTCGAGTAGCACCACCTGGTAGGGGCGCTTGCGGATCGCCTCGGTGAGCATCCCGCCAGACTCGTAGCCGACGTAGCCTGGTGGCGCGCCCACCACCCGCGCCACCGCGTGGGCCTCGGCGTATTCGGACATGTCGAGCCGGGTCATCGCGTCAGGCGAGTGGAACAGCGCCTCGGCAATCGCCTTGGCGGTCTCGGTCTTGCCAACCCCCGTAGGGCCAAGCAACAGGAAGGTACCGATTGGGCGCCGGCCCCGCAGCCCCGCGGCGTTGCGGCGCAGCACCGCCGCGATCCGCGAGCAGGCATCATCGTGACCGATGACCCGTTCAGCGAGCAGCTCGTGGAGCTGGAGCATCCGATTGTGGTCAGTCTGCAACAGTCGCTCGATGGGCACGTCGGTCAGCTCACTGATCACTTCGGCAACCTGAACCGGCGTGACCTCTGCCTCACTCGCCTCGACGTGCCGACGGTGCAGCCGGGCACCCGCTAGATCGAGGATCGAGACTGCCTTGTCGGGCAACGCCCGTCCCGGCAGATAGCGAATGGACCAAGACACCGACACCGCGATGGCCTCGTCGCTGTAGCTGACCCCATGGTGGTCACCGAGCGACTCGGCGACCGAGCGCAGCAACAAGAAGGCATCGTGCTCCGCTGGCTCCTGGATCTCGACGACCGTGAAGCGACGGGCCAGGGCCGCATCTTGCTCGATGGTGCGCCGGTACTCCTCTGGAGTGGTCGCCGCGATGATGGGCAGCTCACCGCGAGACATGGCGAGTTTCATTTCACCAAGCGCTTCGTCAAACCCCCCGCCACCGAGCAGCTCGTGGATCTCGTCGATGAAGAGCACCACCCGACCGCCGGCAGCTCGGACTTCACTGCAGATGGCCGTGATCCGCTCGGCCAATGCGCCTCGGTTGGCCGTCCCTGCCAGCAACTCGGCGACCGGTAGCTCGATCAGGACCCGAGCCCCGCCGGCCCGCTCGTCCGCGGCGAGTTGGGCGGCGACACCACGGGCCACGCTGGTCTTCCCCACCCCGGCGGGACCGACGAGCACCGGGCAATTGGCGTGGCGCTTACCTAGAATGTCGAGCACTTGCTCAACTTCAGGCTCACGGCCAATCACCGGATCCAGCTCCGAGCGTTGGGCTGCGAGGGTGAGGTTGTGACCCACCGAGGCGAGCGTTGGAAAGCTCGTGGGGTCCAGACCCGGCAGTAACGCGAGGCCAGGAACCGAAGCCGGTGCCGCCGCCGCCGAGGGCCGCGACGGGGTGGGGTCGGGCAATGACTCGCTCGCCGGCGAACGGCTGTCCGCAAGCGGCTCTGACGGCGCAGCTGCCGCCGGAGTCGGGGGCTCCACCGGTACTGGAGTGCTCTTCAGCGGTGGACGATGGGGGGGGATCAGCGGCACCGCGACAGCCCCACCGGTGCTGCGACCGGTCGGCCGGCGCCTAGCTGAAGGACGGGTGGAGCCAGCGCGTCTGGCCGAATCTGGCCCCGTTTCATCGGTTCGCCGCCGGCTACCACGTTGGGACCGTCGCTTGGCTGGCTCGGCCTGGGGTGCCGCGCTCTGAACCTGACGACGGGGCCGCGGAGGGGCGACGACTCCGAGGGCGACGCTGGTTGCGGTAGTGCGAAGGCGACTGATGTCGACCCCGCACTGAGTGAGCGCCCGAAAGGCGGCGTAGTGCCGATTGGACAGCAGTACGACGAGCACGTGGATGCCGCTCGGCTCGTCAGCTGCAGCCGGCCGAGCACCGTCGCCGTGCTTGGAGGGGAAGCTCTCACGACTGGGCACCGCCGCGCGATGGGCGAAGGCCCGGGCCGCGCTGAGCGCCGAAGCCACGGCGTTGTCGTTCCGTTCGTCGAAGGCCCGGGCTGCTTTGAGCACCGTCGCCGCGTCGAGCCGGCGAGAGTCGAGCAGCGTGCCGGCCGGCCCGCCACCACGGTGCACGGCCGCCAAGAGGTGCACCGTGGTGGTGCTCTCCCGACGATCGGCGGCCATTTGTTGCGCCAGCTTACGGAGCTGAACGAGGGCTGATTCGGAGCTTGGGCTGCTCATCCTGTAACGCTAGATGGAGTCGCACGGCACCCTGGCTGGGGCCAAGTTTGGGCTTGGCGATAGCAACCTAGCTCAGCGCGCGGGCGCCTGGGCGCGCGAGAGCAGCGGTGAGCACCTACGAAAGAGACGCGGGGTGCCGCGCTGCTAGTACTTGCCAGGCCGCAGGCGGTGGCTCGGCACGTCAGCGTCGTAGCCGTAGCCAATCTTCACCCAGTAGCCGTCCACCGGCTCGTCGGTGACCTCGATGCGGTCGACGTATTTGGCGCTCTTGTAGCCGAACTTGCGGGGCACGACGGACCGCAGTGGGAATCCGTGAGCCAGCGGCAGGGTATGGCATCCCACCCCGTAGGCCAGCAAGGTGCGCGGCTCGAGGGCGACCTCGAGGGGCAGCGACTCGGTGTAGACATCGCCAGAGCTGTAGAACGTCAAATGGGTCGCACCTGCTTGGGGCTCCACCAGATCGAGCAGCGTCGAGAGGTGCACGCCATTCCACGGCACGTCGTAGACCGACCACCCTTCCACGCAATGGAAGTCGGTGAGTTGGTCGCGCCGTGGGAGCTGCAAGAGATCGGCGAAGGACAGATCTACCGGCGTGGCCACCAGTCCATCGACCGAGAGTGTCCAGTCGGTGAGCAGGCTCGCCAGGTCCTGGGGATCGACGGTGCGCTCGCGCCAGTCCTGGTAGATGAGGAGCTCATCGCCACCAGGCTCGAAGGCCCAGCCGACCCCGCCATCACAGGGCTCGAACTGCCGCCCGGTCCCGACGATTTCGTCGGCGCCGGAGCAGGCAGCGAGCAGCTCCGCACCTAGCGCCACCACGGCCCCTTGACCCAACCACTCGACCACCGAGCGGCGGGTCCACTGGTGACCGGCTGGCGCCGGCTGCTTTCGCTTCTTGGTCTGCTTCATGGGACGGATCACTGAGACGGCGCCACGGCACCGCTCCTGCCGGTATGGTCCCTCCCGCGAGCCTGGCGTTACAGTCGCCGCCCACTTCTTGTGCGGCTAGTGGCTGCTACCGGGATGGACAGGGCCGTGTTACACGGCTGCCGTGCTGCAACGCCGCCAGGGGAGCGGTGCCAACGCCAACCCAGGGGAGCTCACACGACCATGAAGCACAGCCAATGGTATCTCGTCAGTGTTCTGGCAACGGCCTTGACGGCCTCCGTCGGCTGCGGCGGCGAGCCGCCCCCTGAGCCAGCCACGCCGTCGACCCCTGCACCAGCGACCCCGACCGAGACGGCGGCCCCGACGGCACCGCCCCCAGACGGCATCGCCCGGCCTGACAGCGGCGACGCGGCGAACCACTTCTTGGCCGAGAACATGCTGTTTGGAGCTACTACCGAGTTCCTCCGTGGCTACCTCTACGCTCATCCGGCCAAGCAGCTGGCGCCGCCAGGGGCCGACGGAAAGGCCAAGCTGTGGGATTTCTACAAGCAGCGGGAAATGAACACCCAGCACTACTGGCACAGCCGGGCGGCCAAGCCCGATGAGCTCGCGGTAGGCCAGCTGGCGCTGGCGATCGAGCTCAAGGACGGTCAGGGGGTGCACCGGGCACCGACCTCGGTCAAGGAAGCCTACGAGACGCGCTGGTGGATCGCCCGCATCGTCAGCCTGCGCCCGCGCAGCGAGGGCTACATCCTGGTGTCTGGTGGCTACCGCGTGAGCCCCGATGCCATTCGCTTGCTCGAAGGCGACACGTCACCGACCATCAGCAAACAAGGCAAAGAGGACGAGCACTTCGTCGGCGAAGAGCACTGGTTCGCTGCCAAGACAGCGCTGCCGATCAAGGGGCACCGATACGTGAGCCTGGCGGTGCCCGCCAAACCCGAGGCGCCCATGTCAGGGGGCGAGGGGCGCTTCGTATTGACGACCAGGGGAAATATTCTGCTGACGCAACACGCCTGGCAAACCCGAAAGGCGACGAAAGCCGACTTGAAGAAGGGGCAGATGGTCTTCGTCCCGGACATCAAGACGGATCAGACCTACCGGGCGCCGCAAACGCGACTCGAAGCCCTGACCCGCCGCTGGTGGGCCGTCAAAATCGACAGCACCAAGGACATCGCCAAAGGCACCGTCAGCGTCGAGGGCGGCTACGTGGTGGCCGTCGACGCCTTACGGGTGATTAAATGAGCACGCCGGTCGGACCGCGCGCTTGGAGGGCGTTGCTCCTCCCGCTCGCTCTCCTACTAGGCGGCTGTGGTACCGAGGCCATCACCACCGTGCCCGTTCATTCGGTGGTCAACGCCACGGCGATGCCTAGACAAATCAAGGTCAACGGCATCGCGACACTGGAGGTCAACCCCGACGTAGTCGATCTGACGCTCACCCTGGAGGTCCAGGGAGCCCGACCCAAAGAGGCGGTCACCGGCCTCGAAGCTCAGCGGAAGCCGCTAGTCGCTGCGCTGCTGGCTGCTGGTGTTCCAGTAGACGAGCTGCGGCTCAGCCAAGTCAACGTGACCCCGGTGCACAAGCGTCATCCGGACAATCACCTCATCGATGGGTATCGAGCCTCGGTCACGCTGGTGGCGACCCTGAAGGACTTCGCGCGGATCGGCGACATCTTGGACACCGCGGCGACCCACCAGGTCAGTCGGATGCACACTCACTTTCGCAGCACCAAGATGCCTGAGATGAAGGTGCGAGTGCGCGAGATGGCGCTGGAGGCCGCCCGACGCAAGGCGGCCCAGGTCGCCACCAGCATGAAGGTCGTGCTCGGCGATCTACTGGCCGTCGAAGAGCTGGCTCGAGACGCACCGAGCTGGGGCGCGCCGTCCAACATGAACGCCTTCGCGCCTGCCCAAGGCAG
>JAUVCD010000930.1 GCA_030590865.1 Myxococcales bacterium
CAGATCGAGAATGCGTGGATTCCAGCAGTCGACCAGATGAATCCGCCTCATCGACGCGGCGGGGGCAGGGATGACCAAGTCACCTCGGTGGTCAAAGTCGTGGGCAAAGTACAGTTCGGGCACCCCAAACCCTGCGGGGAGGAAGTAGCTGCGAGTCTCCTCCCAGAACTTATGCGCCGGCTTGATGCCTTGGGCGCTGAGGATCGCAGCACGCAGCTCAAGGCCGGCGGATACTGGCGCCCGCTCGACCCAGCGGCCAGCGCTTCTGGAGTCCATCGGACGGCCGTCGATGTGCGTGATGAAGAAGCGTGTGGTGTCGGTCACCGCGTGGTCGTCGCGAACTACAGCGGCCATCGGCGTTCTCCAGGGGGCGACCGTGATCGCATGGACGGTGTCGTCGCCGTCGAGAACCTGGACTGTGATCGGCGGAACGCGCTCTGCCCGAAACTCACCCATCGTCTGGAATAGATGCCGCGCGTCGTCGACGTTCGCGTCCAAGATCTGGGCGACGGTGCGAAGCGCTTTACTGCGGTGGGCGTGAACGCTGCCCACCCTCATCCCGAGCATTGTGGCGAGGTCCATGTCATTGATGAGGCTGAGCTGGGATAGCCCGAGGACCTCCCTCTCGCGTGGCCTAAGTCCATCAAGCAAGCGGGCTGCGAAATCATCGGGTACGTTCATACTCTTGTTCTCCAGCCGCAGGATCGCTGGAGAGCAGCCTCAACCTTGCACGGCGCGGGCTCTTTTTTGTCGGCGACCCTTTCGCGTTGCGTCGGCGGGCTCCTGCTCCGCCGTGCCGCCGCAACGCGGTCGTCCCAGCTTGGATGCGTCAGCATCTCCAACATCGCGCGGCCGATCATGGCTGGATGAAGACAGGCCTCGGTCCGTATCAGATCTGGTCCCACCGAGGCCACGGTCGGGGAAATGCCTCTGCATGAGCAAAACCACCCTCAATCGTTCGATATCGGGTTGATGTGCCGAGCCAGCGATCGATCGCGTGGCTACCGTGCCGCGCGTGAACGACCCCATCGCCCAACCCCAAGTTCCGCAGGGGCTTGATCCGCTGACGTTGCATCACTGGCTGTGGTGGCAGCTTCTCTGCGCCGACGCCGACGGGACGGCCTTCCAGCAGCTCGCTGAGAAGGTGCTTCGGTGCGTCCACCCGGACTTCGTTCCGGTGAGGCCGTACGGGAAGATCGGTGACCGGAAGAACGACGGAATGCTGATGGAGAGTGGCACAGTCTTCCAGGTCTACTCTCCTGACGTCATCACTCAGGCCAAGGCGATCGGGAAGATCAAAGAGGACCTGCCGGGGGCCATCGAGCACTGGTTGGACAAGGGGCTCAGGAAATGGGTGTTCGTCTACAACGTTCGCCGGGGTCTGCCCCCCGACCTCGTGGGACACCTGGCCGAGAAACGCGAGGAGCTGAAGGTCGACGGCACCGACGTCGAGCTGGAGCTGCTCGACAACCACCGCCTCTGGCGGATGCTGAGAGATCTGCCTCTCCAAGACCGGGTGGAAATCCTCGGTGCCCCCATTGGGTACGAGCACCTCTTCTTCGCGACCAACACCGACTCGGAAACCCTCGAGCTTCTGAAACACGGTCGCTTCGTTGTGGTGCAGGACGTCATGTCCCCCATCAACACGGCCCAGGTCGTCGAAGCTCTCGGCGCCGGTATGGCCCTTGGACCTCCGCTGCATCTGCGACGTGGACCGGGCGCTGAGGAAGACTGGGTGACTGCGGCCAGGGTGCAGGGCGCTCTCGTGGACGAGGCCATGGCCATATCGCGTGACCTGCTGCCACGCTTCGCGGTCTTCAGCCTCGCGCCCATCCCGCTCGCGATTCACCTGGGCTCGCTCCTCTCCGACCGCGTCGAGGTCGAGTGCTTTCAGTACGACCGCTTCGCCTCTTCTTGGTGCTGGCCTGCCACGGCGGACGAACCCCCGGCGCTGACCACGTCCGAGATCCCGGCGGGGACCTCGGATGCGGTGGAGGTTGCGATTCGAGTCGGCCTGAGCGCGAGCGTCCACCTCGACGACGTTCAACCCCACATCCCCGATGCGCAGCTCGTGGACATATACATCGCCACGAATGCGCCCGACCCGCGGTGGCTCCGCACCGCCGACCAGCTTGCGGTGCTGAAGTGTTAACGAGCGAGGTAGTTGACGGCGCAGCCGGCAACTCCGTGCAGACTGGGTGAGGCTTTTGGTGCTGGGCGCAGCCCAAGCGCCCTCGCTTGTCGAGTTCTGTGGCGCTCATCGCGAGTGAGGTAGAGGCGACCGCAGAGGCGGAGCTCGGCGAGGGGTCGGCCCCAAAAGGGTGACGGGGTCAGCGCTGGAACGCCTTCCCCGTCGTGCTCCGACCAACCTTGCGAAGAAGACGGAGCGAGTTCGGAATCGTACATATCGGGATCGGCGTCAAGCAATGGGCTGCCGAGCTCCCGACAGTTGCCGCCGCGCGGCCAGCAAGGTGCCCCGGCTGTGGTCAGGCCGGGCGTGAGCCCGGCCGGTGCTTGGGCCTTCATGGGCATGGGCTCCGGGCCCGGCAGGTCCGGGGACCGAGGTCAGCTGCGGGGGCTCCGCGGATCTGGGAGATCTTGCTCCGCCGGTACCGATGCCAGCGCTGCGGCGCCGTGATCACGGTGGGCCCCGACGGGCTCCTCCGCCGCCGGCTCTTCACGGCGATGGCAATCGCCCTGGCCCTCGCAGCGTGGAGCATCGGCGGTCAAAGCGATGCCGAGGTCCGTGCTCGCGTGAACCCGTGGACTGTCGTCGGGGCGACGGCGCAGGCGCGCTGGAATGCGCTTCGTGACTGGGCACGGGCCGCGGGACGGGGCGCGCTGTGGCCCTCCATCGTCGTCGACGCCTCGTGGACTCGCCGCGATGTCGCC